>NZ_QNUB01000019.1:0-299013 GCF_008042345.1 Bacillus sp. AR8-1 | reverse complement strand
GCCACCCAATCCATGCTTAACTCATTATTTAGTTTTAAATAGAAACATCGCGTAAGCATTGAATAGCGCAGAAGCAACTTAAATCAACAGTAATGCAAGTGGAGGTTGATATTAGTCTTGCATTTGGTACAGCTAAAAACGTACAGATTGGGTCGTCACCAGGTGGTACAGCGGTACCATCACCTAAAACTACAGTTAATACACGCAATACAGCACAGTCATCATCATCTATACTTTCTACGCGGAAAATAGGAGATCGGCAACTAGTAAGGCTTGAAGATGGTGCGAATGCTTCAAAAGGTTCTCCAGTTTTTGTGTATAAAATAAAAGGACGTGTATTAGCTACTGATGCATTGTTATGTGCACCTAAAAATGGAACTTCGCAACCAGATCCACATGTTGTCGTTGCACATTCTTGTAGTTCATGTATAAAACGAACAACATTCGATACACAGTTGAAATCACACTCATGTTGATGATCTTCATTACAATTGCAGCTCATTATGTTCACTCCTTCTCGTGAGTTCTGACATACACTATTACAATATGAGTGGGATATGGTTGATATTACGTTAATTCTTATGATAAAAACAAGGAATTTATATAGGAGGGATGTACATAACGCATTATAAAAAAAGACATCCTTATTTAGTGGATGTCTTTTCAGGTAAATCTTTTCGCACAGTATATAAAAAACGAGATATATCTAATTTCTTTCCTCTGAAAAATTGCGGAGAAGAAATGTAAAGTTCTTCTTTCGCACGTGTAATGGCGACATAAAGTAATCGGCGTTCTTCTTCTAATGCTTCAGAAGTTTCCGTAACACGATCATTTGCATCTTTTAAAGAAGAAGTATGCGGCAGGATCCCATCACTCGCTCCAAGTAAAAAGACACATGGAAATTCAAGGCCTTTTGCGTTATGAATTGACATAAGTGAAACGGCATCTTTTTGCGGCATTGTTTTTAATGCTTCCATTTCTTTTTGACCTTGAATTGCTTCGTCAATAAATTGTAAATAAGCTGGAATATCGGTGAAACGAGTTGCAGACTCCATTAATTCTTCCAACATTTCTTCTTGTATGTCTTTATGCATCGTAAAGGAAGAACGATCGTTACTTTGTAAGTACTCTAAATATTTTCCTTTACCATGAATGATTTCTTTTAATGCTTTTTTCGGTTCTAATTCTTTAATAAATTTAATAAAATCAATACGCTCATTTACTTTTTTCACTTGAAAAGGTTTTAAGCTCGGATTTAATAATAAGAAATGAAGAAGAGAAGGAAAACGGCCTTCACCATATTTCCATTGTTCACGCTCAATAAATGAAATACAATCATCACGTCCGATATACATCGTCGGCAATATGTTTGAAAGTGATTCTAGTCGAAACGGCTCAATCACGAGTCTTAAATGATCTAATACAGGCTTAATTAAAGAATGTTCATAAAATGATTGGCTCGCCCCGTGTTTAATAAACGGGATTTTATGAATGGTAAGCTGATCAAGTAACGAACGGCTTACAGAATGTGTGCGATACAGTAAACAAAAATCTTTATAGTTTCGTTCACCGCTATCCACTTTTTCTTGAATGAGCTGTAAAATTTGATTTGCTTCATCAAGAGTCGTAGCAGGTCTTGAATAAAAAGGTTGTACACCTTCCTCACGAACGGAGTATAGCTCTTTATCAAAACGTTCTTGATTTAATTTTATAACTTCATTTCCAAGCCCGACGATAAAGGGATTGGATCGATAATTCGTATTTAGTGCAATGATTGTTGTGTTATCAAATTCTTTTGGAAAAGATAAAATTATTTGGTGACTTGCCCCTCGCCAGCCATAGATAGCTTGATCATCATCACCTGCGATGAACAAATTATTTCTTGGTGTGGCTAACAATTTTACAATTTCATATTGTGCATACGATGTATCTTGAAACTCATCTACTTCAATGTAGTGAAAACGTTGTTGTAATTGAGTTAGTAAAGGAGCATTATTTTCTAACATATAATATGTTTCCAATAAGATGTCATCGAAATCAATATAATTGTATCGTTGTTTTACTTCTTCAAAACGTTCATATACTTCTTTAAATTCTTGTTCCACTGGTGTTTTCGCTTTTACATCTTTCGGACGATTTAATTTGTTTTTCTCAAGTGAAATCATCGCGAGTATCGTTTCCGCATCATAATCGTCTTTTAAACGCAATTCTTTTAAGATTTTCTTTATCATAATTTGTTTATGTTTTTCATTTGCTAAAATTTGCTGATTATACCCTTGACTACGAAGCAATTTTAAGAAAACAGAGTGGAATGTACCAGCAACAACATAGCTACTTGCTGCACGATTCATACCTGGTAACTTCGCAACACGACTTCGGATTTCTTCAGCTGCTTTTTGTGTAAATGTAAGTAATAAAATATTTCGTGGATGAACTTGTTTTACATTTACTAAATAACCAACGCGAGTTGTTAAAACAGATGTTTTCCCGCTTCCAGCACCAGCTAGTGTGAGAACAGGACCTTCTGTTGTGCGCACGGCTTCTAATTGTTTTTCGTTTAAAAAAACATTTTGTTGTTCGAGAGCGCGGAAATAAGCCGCATCTACATCTTCTTCCATAATTAAATGGGTAGATGTTTTCGGAATATGATATGTCGCACGCGGAATATCGGCGTGTGTTAACGATTTTTGTGAAAATTTTTCTTGTGTCATATGTTCACCTTCAAAACTATAGCATCAACATTTAACTTTAGCGGAAGAAAAAGAAAATAGCAATGTAAAAAACAGGAGGGGTCACCTCCTGCTTTCAAATTATAATTCTTTTATCATTACGACGTGCGGGATATTTGCTTCCATAAATACATCAGAACTCGTTACATAGCCAAGTTTTTTATAGAAATCTTCAGCATGTGTTTGAGCATGAAGTTTCAATTTTGGTAGCGAATTTTCTTTTGCATACGCTTCAAGCGCATCCATAACAATTTTTCCGATACCTTTTTTACGATGGGAACCTAGCACGCAAATGCGTTCCATTTTCCCTATACCATCAAGGGTGCGAAAACGTCCAGCACCAACTGGAACATCATTGTCATATATAACAACGTGTGTTGAAGTTTCTTCAAACTCATCGTACTCTTCTTCAGCAGAGACACGTTGTTCATTTACAAACACTTGTTTACGTACAGAGAATGCATCTCTTAGTTGTTCGTCCGTTTGTACAATCTGTGCGTGCAAATTAGTTGTTCCCCTTTCCAAGGTGGAATGTTTCGTGTACAGTCCATGTTCCATTTTCTAATTGATATAGAAGATGGAAACGATCAATTGGTTGTTCATAATAGAAATCTTTCATACGTAATCGACCCAATACATCAGCATGCTCTGCATCTGATAAGCCTTGTCCGATTGTTAAGTGAGGTACGAAAGCATATTCGCGTTCTTGTGTGAATAACCCGCCATGCATTTCTTCATTTAAGAAAGTAAGTTCAGGTGTTTTTTCTACTTTAAAATAAAGGACGTTATTAACAGGTGCGAATGAACCAACTTTCCCAACATGAAGGGTGAAAGGATTCGTTTTACCTGCGATTGTATGTAGCTCGTTTACAATCGATTCTAATTGTTCATCTTGCGTCTCAAAGGGTGTTTTCAATGTAATATGTGGCGGAACTAATGCGTAGTGCGGGTCATAACGCTTACGCAATCCGTTCGCTTTATCTTGAATCATTTTAGATGGAAAAATTACAATGCCTAATTTCATGTTCCAATTCCTCCCTTTGTAAGTCTAGTTAGATTTTGAGATAAATAAATCTCTTTATCTATTATATCAAATTATTCTGAATACTGCTCTCTATTATTTCATTGATAGAATATGAGAGAAGGCTTTCGGTAAATCAGTTTGCCAATATTTCCAAGTATGATTACCTTCAAACTCCTCGTAATGCGTAATGAAATTTCTATCTGTGAGAAGTGTATTTAACTCACGGTTTGGTTCTACGAAATCAGATACTTGTCCATCAGTACGCTTTACAGCCGTTTCTTCTGTACCAATGACGTGATACAGTTCTAATGCTTGTGGATCTTTGAAGTCTTTTGCTAAGTTCATCACTGTCTCATCCACAAATGGTGATTGCATAACGACTTTACCGAATGTATGCGGATACATAAGTGCAGTCATAAAGGAAACTGTTCCGCCAAGAGAATCACCAATTAAAACACGACCTTTTCCCATTTGGTACGTTGGATAATTTTCATCAATATATGGTGCAAGTTCATGAGCAAGGAAACGAATATATGCAGCATTTTTCACTTCACTTGGGAAATATTTTTCTTTACGATCCTGTACATTTTTATATGGAATACCGACAATAATTGTACGGTCAATTTCTTCAGTTTCACGAAGGCGCTCAATTACACGGTGCGCTTTACCAAGCTGAAAATAATCTCTACCATCTTGTGCAATTACGACTGTATGTTTGTGCAGTGGTGTGTAATTTACTGGCAAATAAACGAGAAGCGTAACGTCTTCTTGAAGTGATGCGCTATAAAATGAAATTTCTTCAATTCTCCCTATTGTTTGACTCATGTAGATCCCCCTAAATAAAAATTTACTGTAACGATTGTAAGAGCGACGCTTGTAGTGAAAAAGGAAATAAATATTCACTAATTGGTGCCTTAATTTCTATTTTACCATAATGGTACGAAGAATCTAAAAAATTAGTATTTAAGTTACGAAAGAAAACGGATATAATGAAGTGGGATTTTTGACAGGTGAGAGGGGAGACAGGATTTGAAACAAGAAAAATCAATCGCACTACCATTGGCTATTTCTATAATTGCTATTTCCTTTGCAGCAGTTTTTGTAAAGATGTCCTCAGCACCATCTTCAATATTAAGTATGTACCGCTTATGGATTATCGTACTTATTATGCTGCCTATCGTATGGAAAAAAAGAGAGGAATTTAATAGGATTCAAATGAAAGATTGGGGCTTTTTAATTGGATCTGGTTTCTTTTTAGCACTTCATTTTCTTTTATGGTTTGAATCTTTAAAGCATACAACAGTTGCTAGTTCAACAATTATTTTGGCACTTCAACCGATCGTATCTTTAGTTGGAGGTTTTTTTCTGTTTAAAGAAAGAACAACATATTCAGCCATTGCAACGATGGGAATCGCTATTCTAGGCGTAATGTGCATTGGTTGGGGAGATTTAGGTTTAAGTAAGCAAGCAATTTATGGAGACATATTATCCTTTCTAAGTGTAATAGCAGTTGTCGGTTATTTATTTATCGGGCAAACGACAGTAAAGAAAGTATCACACTGGATTTATAGCTTTACAGTCTTTGCATTCGCAGGTCTTTTTATGGGGATTTATAATGTCATATTGCAAGTACCCTTTACAGGTTATACGAAGTGGGATTGGACCGTTTTTCTTTTACTTGCGGTTGTGCCGACAGTGTCACATGTAATTAATAACTGGCTATTAAATTATGTAAATGCAACGACAATTTCAATGAGTATTTTAGGAGAACCTGTTGGAGCATCTATACTTGCGTTCTTCTTACTTGGAGAAAAATTAAAGGCAATGCAAATTATCGGTAGCATGCTCGTATTGTTTGGTGTATCTGTTTTCTTACTGCAGCAACAAAAGCGAACAGCAAAAAATGTCGTAAACGAGCCGATGTACACACAGGAATTATAGTGTTAGGGGAGAAAAGAGAAGTTGTGATACTTCTCTTTTTGTTTTATAGAAATACGGGCGTAGAAGGGGAAGGGAAATGGAGTTTCCATCAAAAAAAGATACATGGTTATATCCAATTTTTTTTATTGTTTTGGGTGCTTGTTTTGCACCAATTTTTGTAGGGAGAGAATATTTTCTTTTGCTTTTTACAATTCCATTAGCAATGTTGTTTAGCTGGAGTTGTTTTTTGGCAAGATATATTGCCCGGGAAGAAATAATTACGATTAGATCGGGTCTCGTTACAAAACGTATTTTTATACGAGATATAAAACAAATTTCAAATACGAAAAATCCAATAGCAGCCCATGCATTATCATTTGACCGACTTGAAATTGTTTACGATACACATAAAACAAAAAGTATTTCTCCAAGAAATAAAGAACAATTTATTAATCTTGTAAAAAGTAAAAACTCAAATATTGAAATCAAGTAAAAGAGTGGCTACGAAGCCACTCTTTTACTTTGGATTTGTCATATAAGGTTGTACATGAATGACACATAGGTCACGGAATTTGCCTTCAGCAGTTGTGACAATTACGACTGCTCTACCTGCGCTTTTTCCAGTAATTGTCACGGTGTCACCTTTTGGATATATGGTGATGATATCAGAATTCATATTTGACCAAATAAGCTCTTTATTCGTTGCTTGTATTGGCAAAATGGAAGCTGATAACACAATGTTTTGTCCCGTTTTTATTTTTAATTTATGTTTTTCCATATGAACACCGATGACTGAAATAACAGAAGGAGCAATTGAAATTTTAGGCGGGTTAGGTTGCATGTTTAAACAAGACGCAGAAGTATTTGTGATAGGTGAAAATTTTCGTGTTTGTTGTTGCTGGAAAGCTGCTAACATGTTGGAGTCCCCTTTCTGTATAAGTGCTGATACTCATACTATAAAGGAGTAGTGTTATGTTAAATTTAACGAAACATAAAGAATTTGTTAAATTTGATAAGAAGATTGTCGAACTGTAAAAATCTCTGCTGTTACGATAACAGCAGAGATTTTTTTATAAATTATGACGATGTTGTTTTTCGAAATCCTCAAATTGCTCTTCAACTTCTTTTGAAGGTTGTGTTAGTAAACTAACAATTACGATGGCTAGTAAACTAATAGCGAAACCTGGAATCATTTCATATAAGAAATCTTTTAAGAATTTGAATTGAGTCCATATAATAACAGTAGCGGCACCAGAAATCATACCAGCAAGTGCGCCCCATTTCGTCATACGTTTCCAATATAAGCTTAATAAAATAGCAGGTCCGAATGAAGAACCGAACCCAGCCCAAGCGTATCCAACAAGAGCTAAAATCGTATCATTTTGTTTAAGCGCTAATGCACATCCAATTAAAGCGATAACAAGAACAGCCATACGACCGACAAATACAAGTTCTTTATCAGAAGCATCACGCTTAAAGAATGTTCTATATAAGTCTTCTGTTACTGCACTCGAAGTAACGAGAAGTTGAGAAGAAATTGTACTCATAATAGCTGCTAAAATAGCTGCTAATAAAAATCCAGTAATAAGTGGATGGAATAAAATAGTGCCAAGTTCAACGAAAATCGTTTCTGGATCAGAAAGTTTTAAACCTGCTTTTGAATAGTATGCAATACCGATAAGGCCAGTAAACATAGCTCCAGCAACAGAGAAAATCATCCAGCTCATACCAATACGTCGTGCACTTTTAATTTCTTTTACAGAAGAAATCGCCATAAAGCGTACAATAATATGTGGTTGTCCAACATAACCAAGGCCCCATGCGAATAATGAAATAATTCCTAATACAGAAGTACCTTTAAAAATATCTAATAATGCCGGATCGATAGATTTAATTGTTTCAAATGCTGGACCAAGTCCATTTACGTGCATAATTGTTACGATTGGAACAAGAATAAGAGCGACTACCATAATGATTCCTTGCACGAAGTCTGTCCAACTTACAGCTAAAAATCCACCAAATAATGTGTAAGCTACGACAACTCCACCAACGATAAGAAGACCAACATGGTAATTGAGTCCAAATGAATTTTCGAATAATACAGCACCAGAGACAAATCCTGAAGCTACATAAAACGTGAAAAATATCATAATAACAAGTCCAGATACTAAACGTAGCATATGGGATTTGTCGTGGAAACGGTGTTCCAAAAATTCTGGGATAGTAATAGAGTTATTTGCAATTTCAGAGTAGGTACGTAAGCGAGGAGCGACATAAAGCCAGTTTGCATATGCGCCTAATGTTAGGCCAATCGCAATCCAGCTACTACTTAATCCAACGCTAAACATTGCACCGGGTAAGCCCATTAAAAGCCAACCACTCATATCAGCTGCTCCAGCACTTAATGCTGTTACTGCGGGGCCTAGTGTACGCCCGCCAAGCATATAATCTGTTAAGTTGGATGTTTGCTTATAAGCGAAATAGCCGATAATTAGCATCCCAAGCATGTAAATAGAGATAGAAGTTAAAATTAACATCTGCGTACTCATGTAGTTCCCCTTTCTTTTGTCATGTCTTTTGATGCGTTATGCATATTTATCCCGCATGAACGGGCAGTAAAACTCCCACCTTAAAATTGGATGGGCAAGGAAGTTAGGTGGGAGATCAACTGCCCGTAAATGCCCGATTAGTTCAACTAATAATAAGTGGGGGATGAACAAAACCCCTACTGATTAAAGTTTCACTTTATAATCTATCATGATTATTCTGAAAAATCCATATAGAAATACGAATTTTCAGAAATGTAAGCGTTTTTTGATGTTATTTTACTTTTTTAATATATAATATTCATACAAAAAACCTTATTTTTAATAGAGTATTTATTATATTTACATAAAAAGAGGTTGTTTTGTCAATATAATATTGAAAGGAAAGAAAAATAAAATTTTTAAAAAAGTATTGACTTGTGAAAAAAGTCAGGTCTATAATGAGTGCAACTTAAAAAAATGCAAGCGTTGATGAAGAAGAGTACACATGATGAACATGTCAGAGAGCTGATGGTTGGTGCGAATCAGTATGGAATTGATGTGGAATGGGCTTCGGAGCTTCCAAACCGAAACGAAAGAAGTAGGCTTTGGCGACATGATCTCATCGATACAAGAGACACGTATTGTTTTTGATACGGTAAAGTGCGTTACATTTGTAACGAATTAAGGTGGCACCACGGGAGTACCCGTCCTTTCTATAGGATGAGTACTCCCTTTTTGTGTATAAAAAATTAAATAAATGAAATCGTTTAAGTAAGAAGAGTACGTATATTGGAGACGTTACAGAGAGCCGGGAATAGGTGGGAGCCCGGTACGGTGCCATATACGGAATGGGCTTACGAGAGGTATGCTGAACAATTATTTTTAGTAGGCAACCCGGGTTCCGCCGTTACAAGGATAAGGTATAAAATTTGTACCTGAACAAAGCGGGATGCTTTTGCATCCAACACGAGGTGGTACCGCGGTATATTTATCGTCCTCTACATATTTTCGATATGTAGGGGACTTTTTTATTTTTCAGAGTGAGGTGAAGGACATGATGACGAAAGAAGAATTTATAAAACAAAAAAGAGAGAGAAAGACATTTTTAGTAATTACTGAAGAAGAAGGAGATAGCATTACGCCAATTTCTTTATATAGACGTATGAAAGGAAAGAAGAAATTTTTATTAGAAAGTTCACAGCTTCATCAAGATAAAGGGCGTTATTCTTACTTAGGATGTAATCCTTATGAAGAAGTAAAAAGCGTTGGTACGGAAGTAGAACGAACGATTTTCGGCCGGGCAGAAAAGTTACAAGGTAACGTACTACAAGTGTTAGAAGAAATAATCGCACCATCACAAGTAGACAGCCCATTTCCATTTTGCGGAGGAGCAGTTGGTTATATTGGATATGATGTCATTCGGCAGTATGAAAACATTGGAGCGGATTTACACGACCCATTAAATATTCCGGAAGTACACCTCTTACTATATCGTGAGTTTATCGTTTACGATCATTTACGCCAAAGGTTGTCGTTTGTATATGTATGCAGGGAAGATGATTCAGCAGATTATGAGGAAGTATACGAAAGGCTACGAGTATACAAAGAGGAAGTGCTACAAGGAGAAGAAACTGAAGTAAATGCAATACAATCCACATTATCATTCACTTCTTCTATAACGGAAAAAGAGTTTTGTGGGATGGTAGAAATGGCGAAAGAACATATAAGAGCTGGAGACATATTCCAAGTCGTACTGTCACAGCGTTTACAAAGTGAATGTATTGGTGATCCATTCGCGTTATACCGAAAACTTCGAATTGCAAATCCATCACCATATATGTTCTATATCGATTTTCAAGATTATGTTGTACTCGGTTCTTCACCGGAAAGTTTGCTATCAGTAAGAGAGAATAAAGTGATGACGAATCCAATTGCTGGTACAAGACCGAGGGGGAAAACGAAAAGGGAAGATGAGGAAATCGAAAAAGAACTGTTAGGCAATGAGAAAGAGCGAGCAGAGCATATGATGCTTGTAGATCTTGGGCGAAACGATATTGGTAGAGTGAGCGAAATCGGCTCGGTTACGATAGATAAATATATGAAAGTAGAAAAATACTCTCACGTTATGCACATTGTATCTGAAGTTTACGGAATATTGCGGAAACAAATGAGCGGATTTGATGCATTAGCGTATTGCCTACCAGCAGGAACAGTGTCGGGAGCTCCGAAAATTAGAGCGATGGAAATTATAAATGAGCTAGAGAATGAAAAAAGAAATGTATACGCCGGAGCAGTTGGATACGTTAGTTTTTCAGGAAATCTTGATATGGCGCTCGCCATTCGAACGATGGTCGTAAAGGATGAAAAAGCATACGTTCAAGCAGGAGCAGGAGTCGTTTACGATTCAGATCCAGTAGCTGAATATGAAGAAACATTAAATAAAGCGAGAGCGCTTTTGGAGGTTATGAAATGATTGTACTTATCGATAATTACGATTCGTTCACATATAACTTGTACCAACTGTTAGGCGAACATGAAGAAGAAATTGTAGTTGTAAGAAATGATGAAATAACGATAGAACAGTTAGAAGAGATGAATCCAAGAGGAATTGTACTTTCACCAGGACCAGGAAAACCAGAGGATGCCGGCATTTGTATCGACGTCATCCGCCATTTTTATAAGAACGTTCCCATATTAGGGATTTGTCTAGGCCACCAAGCGATCATAGCTGCATTTGGAGGAGACATTGTTAGAGCAGAACGTATTAAACACGGAAAAACATCGCGTGTGAAACATAACGGAACGTCAATCTTTTCATACGCTACACAGCCGCTAACGGCGATGCGCTATCATTCCCTTGTTGCAGAGCACACGAGCTTGCCAAAGTGTTTTGACATATTAGCGACAGCGATGGACGATGGAGAAATAATGGCAGTCCGTCACAATTATTATCCGCTCTTCGGATTACAGTTTCATCCGGAATCAATCGCAACAGAAGAAGGCGGAAAGTTAATACGTGCCTTTTTAACAGAAGTAAAAGAGGAGGAAAGAGTATGAATAACTATCTTCGTAAATTAGTGGAGGGTCAACATTTAACAGAAGAGGAAATGTATAAAGCAGGACTACTTTTATTAAGTGAAAACATATTAGAAAGTGAAATTGCAGCTTTCTTAGTCTTACTGAAAGCGAAAGGTGAAACTGCAGAAGAAATATACGGCCTTGTTCGAGCTCTTCGCGAAAAGGCACTACCATTTTCGAACCATATACAAGGAGCAATGGACAATTGCGGGACGGGTGGTGACGGTGCTCAAACGTTTAATATTAGCACAACATCAGCATTCGTACTGGCAGGAGCAGGTGTAAAGGTTGCAAAACATGGTAATCGTGCTGTTTCTAGTAAAACAGGAAGTGCAGACTTATTAGAAGAACTAGGTGTAAATATTAGTAGTACGCCAAGCGAAATTGATTATTTACTAGAGCATGTAGGTATTGCATTTTTATTTGCACCAGCGATGCATCCAGCACTAAGGCGCATTATGAAAATAAGAAAAGAATTAAACGTACCGACGATCTTTAACTTAATTGGCCCTTTAACAAATCCAGTGAATTTAGAAACACAATTTGTCGGTATTTATAAACGAGATATGTTATTACCAGTTGCACAAGTATTACAAAAGTTAGGCCGGAAACAAGCGCTTGTCGTAAATGGAAGTGGTTTTTTAGATGAAGCATCATTACAAGGGGAAAATCATGTAGTCCTTTTAAAAGATAATGAAATAGTGGAAATGAGTATTGATCCAGAAAAGTATGGTTTTTCAAGAGTGAAAAATGAAGAAATTAGAGGGGGGAATTCAAAAGAAAATGCAAAGATTACAGTCGGCGTATTGAGCGGAGAAAAGAGTGTTTATCGCGATACAGTTTTATTAAATGCAGGTCTAGCTCTTTTCGCAAATGGAAAAACGGAAACGATTGAAGAAGGAATTAAACTCGCGGCACATAGCATTGACTCTGGAAAAGCATTAGCCAAATTAAACTTATTAATTGTAGCAAGCAACGAAAAATTAGAAAGGGTGAACTAAAGTGGGGACGATTTTAGATAAAATTGTAGAACAGAAGAAAAAGGAAGTTGCGGAGTTATATGAAATATATACACCAGTAAAAACAAAAAGAAAGACACATTCACTTGTAGAAGCGTTACAGCAGTTTACTGTCATTGCAGAAGTAAAGCGAGCATCACCATCAAAAGGAGATATCAATTTACACGTTGACGTACGAAAACAAGTGGGAACATATGAGAAATGTGGTGCAGGAGCAGTATCTGTTTTAACAGATGGTCAATTTTTTAAAGGATCGTTTCAAGATTTACAAACAGCAAGAGAAGAAAGTAACATTCCGCTTTTATGTAAAGATTTCATAATCGATAAGATTCAAATCGATAGAGCGTATGAAGCGGGAGCAGATATTATTTTACTAATCGTAGCAGCGTTAACGAAAGAGAAGTTAAAAGAGTTGTATAGCTACGTGTTAGAAAAAGGATTGGAAGCGATTGTTGAAGTTCATGATGAACAGGAATTAGAAACTGCGATTGTATTAAATCCGCACGTTATTGGCATTAATAATCGTAATTTAAAAACGTTCGAAGTAGATTTAAGCCAAACTGAAAAGCTTGGAAAAAGATTGAATGAGGAGAAACTACTTTGGATTAGTGAAAGTGGCATTCATTCAAAAGAAGATATTATTCGTGTTAAAAGAGCTGGAGCCAAAGGTGTATTAGTTGGAGAGGCGCTTATGACATCATCTTCTATTAGTAGTTTTTTTGAAGATTGTAAGGTGAATATATGAAAGTGAAAATTTGCGGCATCACTGATGTGGAAACAGCGAAAAGTGCGTGCGAATATGGCGCAGATGCACTCGGATTTGTTTTTGCAGAAAGTAAACGGAAAATCACTCCAAAGAGAGCGAAAGAAATCATTCAGGAGCTTCCAGCCAACGTGTTAAAAATCGGTGTTTTCGTAAATGAATCAGTAGAAGTGATCCAGAAAATTGCAGATGAGTGTGGGTTAACACATGTACAACTACATGGGGATGAAGACAATCATCAAATTAGAAGATTGAATATTCCGTCTGTAAAATCGCTAGGAGTAACTTCAGAGAGTGATATGAAAAACGCCCAAGGGTATGAAGCGGATTATATATTATTTGATAGCCCGAAAGAAAAGTTTCATGGAGGAAATGGAAAGACATTTTCATGGGAACTACTTGGGCATATACCAAAAGAATTGCGAAAGAAAACGATATTAGCTGGTGGATTAAACGCTCTTAATATAGAAGAAGCAATTCGAATTGTTCGGCCTTATATGGTTGATGTGAGCAGCGGAGTAGAGACAGAAGGAAAGAAAGATGTAGAGAAAATAAAACAATTTATTATAAAAGCGAAGGAGTGTTCCAAATGAACTACGCATATCCAGATGAAAAAGGACATTACGGTATATACGGAGGACGATACGTTCCAGAAACGTTAATGCAATCTGTACTAGAACTAGAAGAAGCATATAAAGAAGCGATGCAAGATGAGGCATTTCAAAAGGAATTAAATCATTATTTAAAAACGTACGTCGGAAGAGAAACACCGCTTTATTTCGCTGAAAATCTGACGAAGTATTGCGGAGGTGCAAAGATTTATTTAAAACGTGAAGATTTGAATCATACAGGAGCTCATAAAATTAACAATACAATTGGTCAGGCACTACTTGCGGTGCGAATGGGTAAGAAAAAAGTTGTCGCTGAAACAGGAGCTGGACAACACGGAGTTGCAACAGCTACTGTATGTGCTCTTCTCGGGTTAGAATGCGTCATTTTTATGGGAGAAGAAGATGTAAGACGTCAAAAATTAAATGTGTTCCGAATGGAATTACTCGGAGCGAAAGTAGAAAGTGTAGCGGCAGGTAGCGGTACATTAAAAGATGCGGTAAACGAGGCGCTTCGTTACTGGGTTTCACATGTGCATGATACGCACTACATTATGGGATCTGTTCTCGGACCACATCCATTCCCGCAAATTGTCCGTGATTTCCAAAGTGTAATTGGAAATGAAACGAAAAAACAATATGAGGCGTTAGAAGGAAAGTTACCAGAAGCAGTCGTTGCTTGTATTGGCGGTGGTAGTAATGCGATGGGGATGTTTTATCCGTTCGTACACGATGAAGAAGTTGCTCTTTACGGCGTAGAAGCAGCTGGAAAAGGCGTTCATACAGAAAAGCATGCAGCAACTTTAACGAAAGGAAGCGTCGGTGTTTTACACGGATCAATGATGTATCTTCTGCAAAATGAAGAAGGGCAAATTCAAGAAGCACACTCTATTTCAGCAGGACTTGATTATCCAGGTGTTGGTCCAGAACATAGCTTGCTAAAAGATATTGGCCGCGTTTCTTATCATTCGATAACAGACGAAGAAGCATTAGAAGCATTTCAATTATTAACGAAAAAAGAAGGCATTATCCCGGCGTTAGAAAGTTCACATGCTGTCGCATACGCATTAAAATTAGCTCCGAAAATGAAGGAAGATGAAGGACTTGTTATTTGTTTATCTGGCCGCGGGGATAAAGATGTAGAGAGTATAAAACGTTATATGGAAGAGGTGTAAAAAATGGGAGTAGAAAAAATTAAAGCAGCGTTTGAAAATGGCAAGAAAGTATTTATTCCGTACGTAATGGGCGGAGATGGCGGCCTTGAAAAATTAAAAGAAAGAATTCGTTTTCTAGATGAGGCTGGAGCAAGCATCGTTGAAATTGGTATACCGTTTTCAGATCCAGTTGCAGATGGCCCAACGATTCAAAGAGCAGGAAAGCGAGCGCTGGATAGCGGCGTAACATTAAAAGGCATTTTTCAAGCGTTAGCAGAGGTAAGGAAAGAAGTACAAATGCCATTTGTTCTTATGACATATTTAAATCCGGTACTTGCATTCGGAAAAGAGAGATTCATCGAAAACTGTATAGAAGCAGGTGTAGACGGCATCATCGTTCCAGACTTACCGTATGAAGAACAAAATATTATTGCGCCGTTACTTCGAGAGGCAAACATTGCGCTTATTCCACTCGTTACCGTAACGAGCCCTATTGAAAGAATTGAAAAAATTACGAGTGAATCAGAAGGGTTCGTTTATGCTGTTACAGTAGCGGGCGTAACGGGAGTACGTCAAAACTTTAAAGAGGAGATTCATAGTTACTTAGAAAAAGTAAAATCACACGTCAACTTACCAGTAGTCGCTGGATTCGGCATTTCAACAAAAGAACATGTAGAAGAAATGGTTACAATATGCGACGGAGTTGTCGTTGGAAGTAAGATCATTGAGCTTTTAGAAAATGAAAAACGAGAAGAAATATGTGAATTAATATATGCAACAAAACAAAAAGAAGAGGCGTAGTCTCTTCTTTTTGTTTTGCGTAATAAATGTTAAAATATACAGAAAATACATATAATTTAGAGGGTGAGAAGGCATGCTAAGACGTAAACTACTATATCTTCTTTTAACTGTACCGCTATACGCTTGGCTCATTAGCATGACGAAAATAGAGTTGATGGCTCTATTTTTAGGATATGTATTTATCTTTTCCAACTTAAATCGCATTCAAGAACAGTCTATTTTAGAAATATGTCTATTTTCGATTAGTATAGAATTATTTAGTATCGTTTCGATTGTATTATTAAACGAATTATTTCTACGGATTCATTCATTTACATTAATGAAATTTTGGAATATTGCATTGCAAGCAATATGTACTTACATTGTGTTTGTTGTGTTGAAAAAAATAATCGGACAGCAGACAGTTTTTCAGGATAATAGAAAATGGGAGTGAATGAAAAGGGGCCGTTTGGCTCCTTTTTTAAATCTGTTTTAAAAACAATTGAAAATTACAACATCTGTTATATAATAGTTAAAAATTGTATTTTAAACGAAATGAGATGATAATATGGCCATATTGTTGGCACTTATCCCAATTATGATGATTTTCATTTGTTTATTTTTATTTAAACAAACGTCATTAAGGTCTTCGTTAATTTCTTATGCTGTGTCTGTTGGAATCGTTTTACTCTCGCCAACGTTTCAATTAGGGATAAGTGAAACTGTACACGCAACGATTAAAGGATGGTTAATTTGTTTTATTGTCGGGTACGTTTTATTTTTCGGTATTTTTTTATTTCACCTCATGAACAAAATGGGGTACATCGATCAAGTAGCACGTTTTCTAGAAGAAGTTACTCAGGATCGCTTATTACAAATGCTGCTTATGTGTTTTGGCATTTGCCCGCTTATTGAATCAGTAAGTGGATTCGGTATCGGCTTCATGGTTGCAGCACCTATTTTTCTTTCACTAGGATATAAACCATTTCAAGCTGTACTGCTCTCATTCATCGGCTTACTAGCTAGTTCATGGGGCGCAATGGCAACTGGTACGATTATCGGTTCGCAGCTAATAAATATGCCTCTTACAACACTTGGTACAAATACAGCGCTATTAAGTATTCCGATGTTTGCTTACTTTGTTATTCTTTCTTTACACGTTGTTGGCGGCTGGCAAGCGGTTATAGAAAAGTGGAAAGAAGGGGTAGGATTCTTTCTATTATTTTCTCTCGGAATCTATCTTTCTAATGCGTACGTAAGTGTTGAACTAGCAGGGATATTAAGTTCTATCGTTACGATTACATTTGGCTTTCTTATCATTAAATTAAAAGGAAAAAGTGGGCAAAATCTTATAACAGAACATGCCGCTGCAACGGAGAGAGAAGTATCCATTATAAAAATTATTAGCCCTTATATATTTCTAACAGTTTGTATTTTACTTTCTCGCCTCGTTCCAGCATTACATGATTTGTTCAGATCATATGCGGTTCTTGATTTGAAATCATACTCTTACAAACTAGAGTTACTATATTCACCAGGATTTTGGCTCGGTATGACTTGCTTATTTACTATTATTTTCTTCCGCATCCCGTCTAATATTATTAAACAATCACTCTCGCAAACAATCAAACAATGGATTCCTTTTGCTATTACTACGACAATGTTTATCGCCATTTCAGAATTAATGGGTGCATCAGGCATGCATTTATTACTCGCAAAGACAGCTGGTGAAACATTTGGAACCTTTTTCGTTTTCGTTGCTCCGTTTATTGGTGCTATTGGTGGATTTTTAACAGGTAGTAACGCAGGATCAAATGCAATGTTTATAAAACTACAAATGCAAACCGCACAAAACGTAGCACTCCCGTGGCAATACGTCACAACACTGCAAAACACCGCATCATCAGTAGCGACAATCGCTTGCCCGTCACGGATTACACTAGGTGCTTACTTATGTAATATCCCTTACCGTGAAAATGAACTGTTAAAGAAGACGACGTTAATGATCTTTGGTGCGGTTTTGCTTGTAATGGTAGAAGTTATCGTTTGGTATATGTTGAGAAATTAAAAATCCTCCTAACATAGGAGGATTTTTTTTATGAGTGGATAATGATTTAAATATGAATAGCTTCTACTAAATGAATAGGAGATGAAATGTATGCCCCTAAAAAACTACGGTGTGTTAAAAGGTACAGTTATACAATCAAAGATTGGAAAAGGGAAAACACCTCATTATCAAGTTCATTTACAGGGCGAGACTGGAGTAGATTATCGTATTGCTATTAACGTAAAGTCGCAAAGTTATCCGTCAGAAGTTTTATATTTTGCGAGTAACAATATTAGGTCAGAGGCGATTCATATTTTACCGACATTACCATTTGGTTTTACGGAAGTAAAAAATAATGAGCCGAAAGTAGCTTTAGATTATGTAAGAGGAAATCTATTTGACTCAAAACAAATGATTCCTTTGCCTCCCGAAAAAGCAGGTGCAGATAATGATTTAAACGAAAAAATAGAACGTTATATAAAGCGAGCGATGGAAGAAAAAGCAATTATTTACGCGTTTGGCGAAAGATGGGGACCAGAAGAAAATACACCAGATTCCTATTTTCATTTCAAACCAGGAAACGGTATACATGATATTCACATGAATCAAGGGAATGTAGAGAAATGGAAAGCTGATAATGGTATATGGCAAGACGGAGGAATACTCATTCACTTTGAAAAGGAAGAAGAATGGATTGGTATCTTTCTTGCCTTCCAATCACAGTCATGGTGTACCGATGAAGAGGGGCATGCTCGTGTTCCGGTTGAGCATTGTGATTATAAGGGGAATAATTAATAAGAAGAGGGCGTTCAAAAAGAACGCCCTCTTCTTATTTTATAAAACGAAAAACTAACGAGTGTAGAAAGACAAGAGAACAGCAGTGCCACACTAGAAAACGCAATGAGATACATATTATATTTCATAACCTGTCCAATTAGCTGATTACTGTTGTATTGAAACAGTCCTGCTATTATGTTGAATAAAAATAACACGATAAACATGACGACAACACCGTCTATTGATCCTTTAATGTCTGGTTTACTTAAAGCGATATGTGCGGAAATGCAAATGGCGATAAATAAAAATAACCAAAAGGAAGGATTCAATAAATTGCCGATTGTAAATAAGCTTTTCAATAATACAAACGTCGACAAGAGCATGTTTTGAATCATTTCTACATTAATAGAAGTAGAAGCAATCGTTTTTTCGAGAGTTGTATTAAATAAAAAATATGATTCTGGTACGAAATAGCGCATTAAAAGGATTAATGCAGTAATACCAGAAATAATAGGCCCAATACCGATAAAGAAATTCCCAATTCGTTGATACACACTTTTTTGATTGTATTGATGTTGTATATAACCTAAAGCCCCTTGACTTGTATCTGTTGGGAAGAACTGAGTCGCCACAATTTTATGACGGAACAGTACGCACATAATGGCATGTCCAAGTTCGTGAATCGGAACACCGATCCAAGCCGTTAATAGGAATCCTTTTCTTCCAAAAGCTCTCGACCAATACATGCGTGTGAGAGATTCTAAATAGCCTAATAGAAATCCAATTACAATGATAACGCCAATTAAAGATAATAATTGGATTACGCTTGTAAGGAGTATTTGAAAAATTGAGTTTACCAATTCCATTTTCTTTCATCCAATCTGTTAAAAATATTATTTATTCTGTTTCATAATAGCATTTTTTTTCAAGATTGCTAGCACATATATTTTCTTTCGGAAGAAGGATTTCAGAATCTTTTTCTTGTAGTCATGTTTTATGTACAAATTCATATATTGAACTTGTAACACCCTATAAGGTATATGCTTAAGGAGGGATAAGAGAATGAAATGTCCGTCATGTCATACAGAACATGCAGTAGAGGCAAAGTTTTGCGGGAATTGTGGACATTCGTTAACGGAAGAAGTAGTGGCAAGTAGTGGCAAAGAAGAAGGGCAGGAACAAGCGCGCGCGGCACAAGAAAAGGAAACGCGTCCAAATGAAACGGTAGAACAAGCGAAGCGGTTTGCGAGCGGCTATTTTCAATTTTTTAAACATGCATTACAAGCACCGACAGCGATTATGAAAAGCGGCACTATTGAAGTGCGAAATGGAATTGTAAGTCTTGTTCTTATTTGTTTTTTAGGAGCATGTATTTTTTATAGAATGATGAGTGCAGCATCAGCAGTTACGAGAACATTTGCACCAGATATATCTACTCCCACGTTTTTTGGAGAATCTATAACGGTCTTTTTCTTTTTATTAATTTTAACTTTATTTGTCGGATTTATTATTTTTGTAAGTGGTAAGATGATGAAATCATCTTTTTCGTTTCTTGAAGTATTTGGTATATGGGGAACGATAGCGACGCCGGCTATTGTCATATTAGTTCTTTCTTTTCTTTTTAGTTTTTTATTAATCTTTTTCTTACCGATATTATTATCGGTAGTTGCAACTTATATAGGGATTAGTATAACTGTAGCCGTATTAAAACTAGACAATGGCGGATTAGATCTCGTTTACACACTTATTATTGCAAATGTTTTAATTGGAATTGCAACGTTCATTGTACTTTGGTCTTACATTAGCACGATAATTCAAGCCTTAACACAGGGAATAACTGGCTTCTAATGAAAAGGTGGTTGACTGAATGAATGTATGTACAAAGTGCGGAGTTCAGTTTGAAGATGGTGTACAATTTTGTCAAAACTGCGGGATGAAGAGGGGAAGTCCTGTAGTAAAGAAGAACATGAGCAGTGGTACAAAAGTTGGCATTACACTGTTAGCACTATTTGTTATAGCGATTATTGGATTGTATTTGTACGGATCATCGTATTATACGCAGGTGGCACAAGTAGACCGGATGATTACGATTTTACAAGAGCGGGACGGAGAGAAATTAGCTGAGATCGTTACGGCAGATGATCCGTCGGTTATGATAACGAGAGAGAGTTTAACGCCTCTATTTTCATATATAAAAGAAAATCCATCTTACGTAAATGAATTAAAAGGATATTTGAGACAAGGTGAAAAACAACGGGACGGAATAGAAAGAGCTGATTTTTCATTAACGAAAGACGGAAAGTATTTCTTTATATTTGATCGGTATAAATTGAAAGCGAAGACGTACTATACAACTTTGCTTACAAATGAAAAAGGCGTATCGTTAAAAATGAACGGAAAAGAAATTGATAAGACAGATGACAAAAAGTTTGAGAAGCAATATGGGCCATTTCTTCCGGGAAATCAAGTGTTTCAATCAGAATATAAAAATGACTATGTAAAACTATCACGTGAGGAAAAGGTTGTACTTATGAAACAAAGCCAAAATAACGTAACGATAGATTTAACGTTGCAAGGTCAATATATTACAGTTCAAACGAACGCGCCTGGTGCAACATTGTACGTAAATCAAAAACCAGTTACAGCGCTCGCAGGAGAAGAAATTACATGGGGGCCTGTAGCGACTGATGGAAGCGCGAAAATTTATTTAGAACGAAATGGAGAAAATGGACGGGAAACGACAAAAGTAGAGACGGTAACGGCACTTTCGTCTTATAATCTTCCATTCCAAACGAAAAGTGCAGAAAAAACAGTTGTTTATAATGTTACCCCGCCACCTACGACTGGGTATGTATATAATGGTTTCATCTTTCCTGATAGTGATATTCGAAAATTAACGAGCACAGATTTAACCTATTTATCGAAAGAACAGTTGAAAATTGCTAGAAATGAAATATATGCAAGGCATGGACATATTTTTCAAACGAAAGATATGCAAGCGTATTTTGCAACACAGTCTTGGTATAGAGAAAATCCTTATTTTAAAGGAAAGTTAACAGATATCGAAACTTATAATATTGAACTAATCAAATCAAGAGAATAGAGCGCGTGAAAAAGGTACAGTGCATAACTGTACCTTTTTTATGGTTTTTTATCTGAACCAGGATCCCTTGAGAAAAAGATATGAAAGAGGAATGTGACTTTACTTGCTCCTCCTGATGTACTTGCTTGCACGTCAGATAATGCGTTAGATGTTAAAACACCTTCAGAATGAGGGGGTACGACTATTTTGAGAGTATCATCTGATTCTGATGATGCAGTAACTGTTATTGTATCATCAGATAAGTTTAAAATTTTTACAGTACCGATTGGTAAGATGGACTTGCCAGCGTGTGATGCGGAAGCAAAGCGAGAGCCTTTCCAAATCGTTTGTGGAAAAGTTTCATCATTAGATAACCAAGCACGAGCACTATAAATGGTTGCGTTAATAGAAAATTCTTGATCAAGCGACAAGGCGGGTTTTGGTTCTTTCGGTTCCTCTGGAAACTGAGCGAGAAGACCAGCGCACATGTATATTTCACCTACTTTCAATTGGTTACTGTTATAGCATATTAAACATGTTGTTTATAAGACACGACAGTTACCTATTCATACATAAGTTTGTGCACCAAATTTGAAGATGAAATTCTCTTTCTTTACAATGGAAGTAGGTGTTATTTCTATAAAATATGGAAAACGTAAAGAGTATGTAAAAAAGAAGGAGTGGTAAAGTGAACTATGTCATTATTGGCGGAGATGCAGCTGGTATGAGTGCAGCTATGCAAATTGTTAGAAACGATGAAAATGCAAATGTTGTAACTTTAGAAAAAGGTGAAATTTATTCATACGCTCAGTGTGGATTACCGTATGTCATTAGTGGTGCTATCGCTTCAACTGAAAAGTTAATCGCGCGCAACGTAAAGACGTTTCGTGAGAAATATGGAATTGATGCGAAAGTGCGTCATGAAGTAACGAAAGTAGATACGGAAAAGAAAATGGTGTACGCAGAGCATACGAAGACGAAGGATGTCTTTGAATTTCCATATGATCGATTATTAATTGCGACTGGAGTGCGTCCTGTTATGCCAGAATGGGAAGGACGGGAATTACAAGGCGTTCATCTTTTAAAAACAATTCCTGATGCTGAGCGCATATTAAAAACGCTAGAAACGAATAAAGTTGAAGATGTAACGATTATTGGCGGTGGTGCAATCGGACTGGAGATGGCAGAAACATTCGTCGAACTTGGTAAGAAAGTAAGAATGATTGAGCGAAATGATCATATCGGTACGATTTATGATGCAGATATGGCTGAATATATACATAAAGAAGCAGATAAACACAATATTGAAATTTTAACGAATGAAAATGTAAAAGCATTTAAAGGAAATGAACGAGTAGAAGCAATCGAAACGGATAAAGGTACGTATAAAGCAGATCTTGTTTTAGTGTCGGTTGGAGTGAAGCCAAATACTGATTTTCTTGAAGGGACAAATATACGTAAGAATCATAAAGGAGCAATCGAAGTAAATGCATATATGCAAACGAATGTGCAAGACGTATATGCAGCCGGTGATTGCGCAACACATTACCACGTTATAAAGGAAATTCATGATCATATCCCGCTCGGAACGACAGCCAATAAACAAGGGCGACTTGCTGGACTGAATATGCTTGATAAACGAAGAGCTTTTAAAGGTACGTTAGGCACAGGCATTATTAAATTTATGGATTTGACACTCGCAAGAACAGGGTTAAATGAAAAAGAAGCAAAAGGGCTACACATTCCGTATAAAACGGTCAAAGTAGATTCTACAAATATGGCGGGCTATTATCCAAATGCAAAACCACTTTACTTGAAATTACTATATCGCTCCGATACGAAACAATTATTGGGCGGGCAAGTAATTGGAGAAGAAGGCGTAGATAAACGTATTGATGTGATCGCGATGGCACTTTTCAATAAAATGAGCATTCATGATTTAGAAGATGTCGATTTAAGTTATGCACCACCATATAACAGCGTGTGGGACCCAATTCAGCAAGCGGCAAGGAGAGCAGAATAGCACTTTTTAAAGTGCTATTTTTTTGTTAAAGGGGAATTATCATTTTTGTCGAATGAAGAGGATCGGGAAATAGTTACATATGAGGAAGGGGAGTTTTTTTATGATTGTAGCACTTCAAAAGGTTCAAGAATCAGAAAAAGAAATATTACGTAATTTGTACGCTTTATATCTTCATGACCTTTCTAAGTTCACTATGAATATAACTATCGGAGCGAACGGATTTTTTGAATACGAAGATTTGCATATGTTTTGGAAAAATGACGGAATCACGCCGTATTTTATAAAAGTTGATCATAGTATTGTAGGATTCTTATTACTACTGGAACGTCCGTTTTTGAAGAAGGAAAATGATTTTGGTATTAATGATATTTTCATATTGAATCAATATAAAGGAAAAGGAATCGGTAAACAAGCTGTTGAGAATTTACTAGAAGAGAAAAGAGGACAATATTTCGTTATCGAACTTCTAAAAAATGTACCAGCAGTGTCGTTTTGGAAGAAAGTATATAAAAAACTGAACATTGAATTTGATGAGAGAGAGCAGTTAATTGATGATGAAGAATGTCTCGTTCAAACGTTTAAAATTTAATGAAATTGGTTTTCCTTTTATATTACTTTGAAATTTAACTTTATCCCGCTATTTGCGGACAGTAAGACCCCCACCTCAAAATCCAGCGAAAGCAAAGAAGTTAGGTGGGGGGATCAACTGCCCATAAAAGCCCGATTGGTTCAACTAATAATCAGTGGGGATGAAGACCCCTATTGATTAAAGTTTCACTTTATTTTGAATATACCGTTCCCCCTTGAAAACATATTACTAATCGCTTATATTTTCATATAGTATTTATTTTTTAAACGAAGCAATGAACGAACCAGGGGGCGCAGTATGGCAATTAATATGAAAACAATCGAAGAATGGATTGTTGAATCAAATACAAGACATGAAGAAGACTTTGGACACGTTGTGGAAGAAATGAAAGAAGTATGTGTCGGACTTGATAACGCGACATTAATTTATACGAAAAATGTATTTTGTTTCGGTAAAAAAGTAGAAGTATTTTTCTTCTTCCAAGACCATGTCGTGATCGGACAAGAAAAAGACGAATATATTGAGATTGAAAAATTAAAGTATGATGATATTACAAATAGTAATTTAAAAACAAATGACAAAAATACAACGTTAGAATTAAAGTTTGCTAACGGACAATCTATTAATTTAGATAGTTTAAATGATAACTACGGTACGAAAAATTGGTTATTTGCTAGACAAATTAAGAGTATTTTTAAGTTAATCTAGTAAAAAAGCACGCCGTTCATCGGCGTGCTTTTAACTATGCAAAGCCCCTTTTAACCAATTCCGCGCCCGATACGCCCCAACTGGAACTTGAATAAGAGACGTTTCATTCCCAGCATCAATTCCGTACAATTGATCACATGAATTTGTATCAAAACTTAGTAAAGGATGCCCGCCCATCCCCATAGCAGTTGCAGCAAAAACTAGTTTATGAACGAGGATACCAGCTTCCATTTGGTGAATACGGTATCCTCTATAGCCTAATGCATTTGTATAGTAATCTTTCTTTCCGACTACATGTAAGCAAAGTGGTACTTGAAAAAGGTTTACGTTATCCATCGTCATACTAGATTGAAGGAGATAACGAAGATCCCCATACCGAATTGGTTGTATGGAATGTGTTTTCCTGTTATAAGTGTAAGCACCGTTTTCTATATCTTTTACGTTATAGAAACATCCATATAATGAGACGCGTGCATTTTCATTTACATACTTACCATCAAGGTCGCTGTAATAGGGGAAGGAGAGGCTCGCTTCTTGTAGTAAAGTAGCGAGCTCAGCTGCATCCCATTTCCTTAAAATAAAGTCCGCATCAGGAGAATATCGTTTTTTACAAAGTTGTAGGAAATCATACGATAACCGTTCTACTTTCGGTAGCTGTACAGCGTACGTATTATGTTGATAGTGCTCTTCATGATGTAGTGTTTGGAAGTGTTCTGTCGATTCAATCATAGAAGCTTCATTTATTTTTGTTATCATCGGATGTTCATTTACATGTTTTGAGCGAACGAAATGTTCATGTGCTAACGGCGGAATTTGTTGCAACAACTCATGAGAAGTAACTGTTTTATTTTCACGGTAATCATTGTGAAACCAATTAGTTTCTGGCTCTGTACTTAAAGGAATAACGGCATACACACTTTCTTCACCTTCTGACAATCCGAGTAAATGGTTCAGTGCACGATCTAGAAATTGAAAGTATACGCCGTTCGTATAACCGAACTGTTTTGCACATTCTAGTAATTGCCCAATGAGAACTCCGCTATCTAATCCTTGAAGGCGATATGAAAAGTTATTGTATTTAAAGAAGTTTTTCCAAAACATAGTGGATACGAATGCGGCACCGAAACAATCATGTATATTACAGCGATTACCGAGTGCGTCTGCTAAATAAGAATCGAAATTTCCTTCGCGAAGTAAAATAAGTCGGTGATGCGCGGCGTCATAATGGTAAATGCCATCTGGATAATCGTCAATCTTTAAATAGATATACAATTCATTCGGATATAAAGCACCGCCTGAAGGAATGGATCTGCGTAATACATTTCTCTCGCTATTTAGCTGACATAATTGTGTTACACCAAATGAATACCAAAGGTAGTGACCAATCTCATTTAGAGTAGGTGTAGTAGAAGAGTTCGATAAAGATAACGGGATTTCTAAGGAGAGCGGGATGGTAGGTACATTTCGATATAATTTATAAGGAAGCGGTGCGTCTTTCCAGTCCACCTCATGATTCGGCATAATTTCATCAATAGAGAAATGGAGATGATGTAAAAAAGTATCTAGCTGCATGAAATCCCTCCTTTACTATGGAAACGGGTGCGGATGTGGATTTAATTGTTCATTTGTTAACGGTTCAGTGCTATATCCAAGTGTCATCGGTACGGTATAGACTCTATCTAATCTTGTAACACGAGTAAGGTGATGGCCGAATGTCATCGGTAACATGCCTGGAATAATGACTTTTACACAGTGTAGTCCGTTCTTTTCTATAAGGGGAACGGTTTGATCTACAACGATTATTTCAAGATTAGATTGATGCAAACGATTTAAAAGTTGGTGGAGATCGGATGTTAAATCCATATCAAATGACTGTGATACATTCATTTCTTGGAACGTTTGCACTGGTGCATCTTCTCGTAAAAGGAAGTGAAGACGTTCTTCCGTTTCTTTCAATCCGTACAGCATGCTGTGGTCTTCCATTTTATTAACGAAATAAGGATCTTGTAAGCATTTTTCATAGTATTCTCTTTTGTGCTCGAGTTCATCGTCTGTTATAAGTAACATGCCTGCGATTTCTTGAATGGCACTTTTTAAAGCTCGAATAGGATCTAAATGAGCGCCTCCCGCACAAACAACGTTCATTCCATTTTCACGTGTATTTTTTGCAATTACCCATAAGCTCGGGATGCCGTGTTCCATCGTCGCATTAAAAGCGTGTAATTCATATCCGGTAATCGTACGTAACCGCTGAATCATTAATTGTAATTCTGTATCATTTGCTGAACTCAGATCAAGGCGGGGAAGAGGTAATTCGGCATACCAAGTGAGTAAGAAGGCATCACGCTCTACAATTTCTAAAATGCCGTGAAAAATCGCTTCTTCTAAACTACCGCCAATTGCACATCCATTTGATGTTTCATACACGAAAGCATCTCGATGACCGAGGCTATAATAAGCAATTGATTCAGGAACTAAAAGCGGTCTGTTTTGTGATAAAGAATATCCCCATACCCAGTTTTGCTCATAATCAGGATCAAACGGCTTAAATGGAAAATTATCACGATTGTAATGTTCATTTGTATGTACACCGAGTGTGAGGGGATTTAGTGCATGTTCCTCTAAATCATGAAAACTACCATGCACATTTGTCTTTTTCCCGCGAGGTGACATACCGCAATATCGTTCTAAACCTTCTAAAATAGCAGTTGCTTCACTCACTGCAAATGAATGAGTTCGGCCTGCAACACCTTCATTTCCAAACATTAATGGCATGTTTATAATGACGTCAGCAAATGGCAATAAAGAATGCTGCATTTTGCCGTTCAACATACCGATCCGATAATCTAAATAGTCTTTCGTTAAAAATGTGTTTAATTCATGAATGGAACGGCAGCGATACGTTTCGGTGCTTACTTTTAAACTCGGTTGTAAAGAAACTTCCGCCGCATCCGCAGTATCATCAGGTAAATTACTACATACAGGACAGAGAGGATCTGGAAGAAAAGAATGCCGCGTACATTGTAATGTTTGTAAATTTAGTAAAATAAGTTCATTTTCTAAAGAAGAATGGTTATGAGTTAATATTTTTTCTGTCTCTGCGCAAATAAGATGGCACATTTGTAACATTCCATTTTGGGTGGCACGTACATCACGCCTCGTTCCATTTTCGGCTTTAAAGGCATATTTCCGCTGTAGTTCCCACATTTCTTTTTGATCAAAGCCAGCGATAAAACGGCGTCCATCAGAACAATGGGAACATCCGGGCGTAAGAGGATGAATGTAAGGACCGATAATACCTTCGCCAAATGAAGTGAAACCACGAAGCCACGGAATATGATTTGAGCGAAAAATAAGTTCCGCATCATGATGAATAGTAGAAGGAGATCCGTCATGTAATACGAGAGCGAGATGAATATTTTCAGGAAGTTCTTCTGTAAGGGTATGTTGACGAATGATGGAATATTGTTTGCATAATTGATCATGTACATAGTCTGCAAGAAGGCCATCTCCTATAAGCAATATATTTTGAATCATAAACCGTCCTCCTTTGCAATTAATACCCCATACACACCGTCTAAGTTTTCTTTCAAAAAGGGTTCGATTGCTAAATCAAACACGAAAGGATAAAAATTATGTTCTTCTAAATGTTGTAAGGCGAGTTGTAAAGATTGTACGCTTGGAATTTCTTCTTCTGGTTGTATTTCCACTCTAAGAGAATCAGTGTCATATAAAATAATAGATGAGTCATACAAAATATTAGCTCTGTAAGGAATTTCTTCATTTTGAATGTGAAAGAGTGATAGTTGTAGTGCGTTTCGTAACGCTAACGTCATATTAATATTAGATGCACCGTACCATCTATCATTTATACCAACCCAAACGACTGGAAAACTGAGAATCTCTTCACTCATTGCGATTTTAGGTGTTTCATGAATTGTAGCGAGGGCATCGTAATAAAATCTACAATGTTTATCGTGAATATCAGTTAAATCAATCGTTGTAAGTTCTTCTAGCATATGTGACTGCCGCTCATACAATTTATTATTTAAATGTTGTTGTAGTGCCCGGTAAAATCCTTCTGTCATCGTTTCTCCAGCACCGATACCGATATCATTATGTTCAGGAATAAGGCGGTGAATGATTTCTGCTACATATGTTTCAATTCCTGTTAAACCAGCTTCTCGGCGTGCTTCATTATGAGTCAATCCACTGCGAGTCATAAGAGGCAGAAGGGGAGCTGGGCCATCTGATAGTGGAGTGGCTACTTGAATATAGCACTGTGATAACGGTAATTGATATGAATCTTGTTCATCCCATACATGGAATATACCGGCTTCTTTAGAAGTTAATGAGTCAAAAAATCGGAATACATCAGTTGAAGTATGTTGGTTGGACCGATGCTCAAGTTTTTCAGAAAGATTTTCTAGCGTATCAATTGTAAAACTTTCATCAGCTGCAAGAGGGTGTTTTATAAAAGGATGCCACGTTCCTTCAAGTGTTTCATAGTTTAATAAAAAGAATTGTGATTCTTTTTCACGATATGAATCATCCGCGACATGTTTAAACAATTCAAAAACGATTACATTTGTTAACATTGCAGATGTAATTGGTGAGAAGGAATCCGATGAATTTTCATTTTGCAAAGTCGTTTCATGTAGCCGATGCCATGCGGATTCCCAGCATTCATCACGATTTTCTGTTACGACAGGTCCAGCTATACCGAGTGTTGATAAACAAATAGCTGGTATGAAATTCTTTTTCGTTTCTCTACAAATAGTGTGAACTGTTTTTAAACCGTCAATGTCTCCGTTTTGAGAAACATATAAAATCCAATCAAAAGGTTCGAATACTTCATGCAAGGGACGGTCAATTGTAGTATCGATTTCTTGAAGGAGTACATTGTTATCAACTTCATATGCACGTTCTATTAGCTCATGTATTCTGTCATAGTTTGTTTCATCCCGATCTGTAACGAGGTAATGAAATGTAGGTAAACCAGATTCTAATAAAGAAGAAACTAAAGAAGTAAGCATATCTCCGGAGCCAAGTACAAGGACATTTGCTCCGCGGTACGTTTCAAATTTTAAAGCACCTGAATGAGAATCAGCTTCTAAAAATTCAATTTGTGAAGCATATCTGTCGAGTAATGAACTGTTTAATTCATGAGGTGCATCTTGATTTGCATCGCGAACGAAACCATTTTCATATAAAACCTCTCCAATTTCAAATACACGATTTTGATAGGGGAGAGGGAGACCCTCAGTTATTTCTGCTAAAGAATAATTACCGTTAAACATTGGCATTAATTTTTCAATCCAGTCATAAATTCCATCACCGTCCATGCGAAATGAACTGGCGTTATTTCGAAAATAGACACCCCCGTTTGAATCGGGGAGGAAGAAAGTATCCTTATTTACTTTAAGTTTTGCATGAATTGGAAGGTTATTCATTTTAATCCTCCTTACGTTTAGGCATACATTAATACTTTATGTCATGAAATTTGTCCCGTATGAACACAATAAAAAAAGGCTGTAGAATGATTCATTCTACAGCCTTTAATAGGTTGAAAATCTATCAACCTTCTAATAATAATGATTTTGGATCTTCAAGCATATCTTTAACAGCAACAAGGAAGCTAACTGCTTCTTTACCATCAACAATACGGTGATCGTAAGATAAAGCAATGTACATCATTGGGCGGTTTTCCATACGCTCGTTATCAATTGCAACTGGGCGTACTTGGATTTTATGCATTCCTAAAATACCTACTTGTGGGCTGTTTAGGATTGGTGTTGACATTAGAGAACCGAATACACCACCGTTTGTAATTGTAAATGTACCACCTTGTAGTTCTTTTAATGAAAGTTTGTTATCACGTGCTTTCATACCTAAATTACGAATTTCGCTTTCGATTTCAGCGAAGTTTAATTGGTTAGCATCACGTACAACTGGAACAACTAATCCATCTGGAGCTGCTACTGCAATACCGATATCATAGAATTTTTTGATGATAAGCTCGTCACCTTGAATTTCAGCATTTAATAATGGGAATTGTTTTAATGCTGCAACAACTGCTTTTGTGAAGAATGACATGAAACCAAGACGTACATCATGTTTTTTCTCGAAAGCATCTTTGCGTTCTTTACGTAATTCCATGATCGCACTCATATCAACTTCGTTAAATGTTGTTAACATTGCAGATGTTTGTTGAACTTCTACAAGACGTTTTGCAATTGTTTGACGGCGGCGGGACATTTTCACGCGCTCAACTGGTTTTTCGAATTCAGTTTTTGCAACTGGAGCAGGAGCTGGACTCTTTGGAGCAGCTGGTGCTTCTTTTGGTGCTGCAGCATGAGCTTGTACATCATGTGGTCTCACGCGTCCAAGTGGATCTGTGCTACGTACGTCGTTTAAGTCGATTCCTAATTCACGAGCCATTTTTCTAGCAGCTGGTGATGCGATAGGACGGTTCGTATTTGGTAAGCCTTGTAGACCCGTAGTTTGTTCAGCATTTGGAGCCGCAGCTTTCGGTGCTTCAGCTGTTTCTTGTTTTGGTTGCTCAGCAGCTGGAGCAGGTGTACTTACTGCAACTGGTGCTCCATTAGCATCTAAAATTGCGATAGTTGCGCCAACTTCAACTGTATCCCCAGGTTCGCCTAGTAACTTCGATACAATACCTGAATCTTCTGCAATGATTTCTACATTGACTTTATCAGTTTCAAGCTCAACAACGCTGCCACCTTTCTCAACTTTGTCGCCTACGTTGATAAGCCATTGTGAAATAGTTCCTTCGGTAATAGATTCTGCAAGCTCAGGTACTTTAATTTCGATCATTTTAAATGTCCTCCCCTTATTTGCCTAACGGTGTGTTTTTTCTTCTTTTGTCTTCGGTAATCTCCATTTGTTAGCCTGGCCTTGGGCAGATATTCTGCCCAAGGAACAAGCTAGAAACCTTCATTGTTACTTTTTAGTTGCTGTAAACTTCAATTTCTTGTTTATCTTGACGGAAGTTATACTTCACATCTAAAGCATGTGCAACAATTAGTTCTTGCTCAGCTTTGTGAGCGAATGGATCGCCTCCAGATGGACTAGAGCGATCAGGACGTCCAATGTAACCTGTTTTCACTTTATCTCCAGCAAGTTCGAACAGAATTGGAGCCATGTAATGCCATGCACCCATATTACGAGGTTCTTCTTGAACCCAAATGATTTCTTCTAAGTTTTTAAAGCGTTTAATAATAGATTGAACTTTCTCAGCAGGGAATGGGTACAATTGCTCAATACGAACGACATGAACTTCGTCTAAGTTGTACTCATGTTTACCAGACTCGATTTCTGCTGCTAAGTCAATCGCCATTTTACCTGTACTTAAAACAAGACGTTTTACTTTATTTGGTTTCATACCAAGGTTTTCTTGTTCTAAAGCAGGTTGGAATCGTCCTTCGCTTAACTGACTAGCAGTTGAAAGCGTAAGTGGGTGACGTAATAAACTCTTCGGCGTCATCAGTACTAATGGTCGAACAGCTTCTGTTCCTAAGATAGATGCTTGACGACGCAGGATATGGAAGTATTGTGCCGCGCTTGTTAAGTTTGCAACTGTCCAGTTATTCTCAGCAGCTAACTGTAAGAAACGCTCTGGACGTGCACTAGAGTGCTCTGGTCCTTGACCTTCATAACCGTGTGGTAATAGAAGAACTAAACCAGATTTTTGACCCCATTTTGCTCTTCCAGCTGAAACATATTGATCAAATAATGCTTGCGCAGTATTTGAGAAGTCACCATATTGCGCTTCCCACATAACAAGAGTTTCTGGAGCGAATACGTTATAACCATATTCGTAACCAACAACAGCAGCCTCTGATAATGGACTGTTATGAACAGAGAATGAAGCATTAATGTTTGGTAAACGGTGTAACGGTGAATATGTTTCGTTTGTATCAGTATCGTGTAATACTATATGACGGTGTGCGAATGTACCACGCTGTGAATCTTGACCAGTTAAACGAATTGGCGTACCTTCTTGTAAAATAGAAGCGAATGCTAATGATTCAGCAAGTGCCCATTCAATTTTGCCGTTCTCTTCAAGAGCATCTTTACGGCGCTCAAGAATTTTCTTCACTTTCGGATATACGTTAAAGCCTTCTGGCCAAGATAGTAGACCTTCATTAATTGCACGAAGTGAGTCAATCTCAACGCCAGTATCAATTGACTGAATACCTTTTGCAACAACATCTGGCACTTTAACGTGAATTGTTGCATCACTCGTATCAGCTGGTGGTACTTGTGCATAGTCGGATTTTAATTGCTCTTGTATAAACTGTGTAATTGTTTCAACCTCATCTGCATTTAGAACACCAGCAGCTTGTAATTGATCTGCATAAATTGCTCTTACAGTTGGATGGTTTTTAATTTTTTTGTACACTTGTGGTTGCGTAACTGCCGGGTCATCCATTTCGTTATGACCGTAGCGGCGGTAACCAATTAAATCGATTAAGAAGTCTTTTTTGAACAACATGCGATATTGAATCGCAAGGTTAGCAGCTGCAAGACAAGCTTCCGGATCATCAGCATTCACGTGAACAATCGGAATATCGAAACCTTTTGCAAGGTCACTTGAATATTTCGTAGAACGAGAATCATAGCTATCAGTCGTAAAACCAACTGCATTGTTTGCGATAACATGAATCGTTCCGCCTGTTTGGTACGCGTTCAATCTGCTTAAGTTGAGTGTCTCAGATACAATACCTTGACCAGGGAATGCAGCATCACCATGAACTAAAATTACGAATGATTTTGAAGTATCTTGATCTGGAAGACCAGATTTTTTACGATTCTCTTGAGCCGCACGTGCGAAACCTTCTACTACAGGATTCACGAACTCAAGATGACTCGGGTTATTTGCTAATGTAACGCGAGTACTAACTTCTTCGTTACTAACGACTTGTTCTCTACCTAAATGGTATTTCACGTCGCCAGTCCAGCCAGAATTAGCCACTGCGCCTTCTATTTTTGCATGTTTGAACTCAGCAAACATGTGGCTATATGGTTTTTCTAATACGTGAGCAAGTACGCTTAGGCGACCGCGGTGAGCCATACCAATCATGACATCCTCTACGCCGTTCTTAGCACCTTCTAGAACAATTTCATCTAAAACAGGTACAAGCATATCAACGCCCTCGATAGAGAAACGTTTTTGCCCAACGAATGTTTTATGCAAGAATTGCTCGAAACCTTCAACAGCTGTTAAACGTTTTAAAAGAGCAGTTCGTTTTTTATTTGATAGTGGTTGACGCAATGAATTTGATTCCACCATTTGATGCAACCACGCGCGTTCTTCACTATCTTGTATATGAGAAAATTCATAAGCTAAAGATTTTGTATAAACGTCTTTTAATCTATGAATTACATCAAGTGCAGTGTGAATACCTTCTGGTGCATCTTGCCATACCGTTTTCGCTGGAATCGCTTTCAAGTCAGCATCGCTCAGTTCGTTCATTGCTTTCTCAAGAAGAGATTGTCCATTTGCAGCATCTTCCATCGGGTTGATGTGAGCCAACGTGTGCCCGAAAGAACGAATCTGCTCAACAAGTTGAACGACTTTAAGAATTTTTTCAATGTTACCTGTGTTTTGAGGAGAAAAATGTGTTGCTGTGTTGTCCCCTGTTACGACATCATCTTGAAACGAAGGAGCTCCAAAAATTTCAAAAAGCTCTTGTAATTCCGGATCAACAGAACCTGCTCCAGTTACGTAAAGATCATACTGCTCAATAACATAACCAAGGTTCGGACCGTGGAACTTGGCCCAAGGGTTTGTCGTTGTATTCTTCCTCGTCATTTGTTTAAACCTCCCAATGCATATAATCCTTTTCCATACAAAGGTGCATTTTGCTCTTTTTCAATAAGTAATGAATCAATAATCAATGTAAATGTTTTTCTTTACTCTTATGTTATTACAATAATTTACATAATACCAAACACTATTACTTATCTGTTTTGTAAAAAAACATTCACAATAACTTATCACCCAAGTTAATCTTTCACTTTATAAAGTAATTTTACAGAAAAATGGGGTGGATATATTTGGTATGCCTATACTAATAGCTATAATTGTTGCATTTAAATATAGGTATAATAGTTAGAATGTTTCGATGAAATTTAGTTTGAATTATGTATATTGAAATAATAAGCGCTTTCATAGATATTATACAACAATATAACGGAATATAGTATAAAAAATAAAAAATTATGAATTTATCGTAAACTTTATTTCGATAGTGTTAAATATCGAAAGGAAAATGAAGGATTTCTACAAAAAAAGTTGCTAAACATAAAAAATGCTCCATAAACAGTTAGTTTCTATAAATATGACGAAAAACACCGTAAAACAAATAACGTATTTCGTGAAATAAAGAAATAAATGAAATATTTTAAAAGGATAAAACAAATATGAAGATATTAAATTTTAAAAAAGGTGAGGAGGAAATATAGTAACGATTACATACAGTGTTCCATGTTTTATTACAAAATAGACGTGCTGAAATCGAACAAGTTTCTTCTATATAAATAGAGTGAAAAATGATTGGGATAAATGTAAAGGAACCTTGACGTAAAGTTTACTTTACATATATACTCGATATATGGGAGGAGGGAGAAATTTCCTTGGAAAATAAAATGGTCGAATACCGAAAAAAATTTGGACTATCTCAAGAAAAGTTGGCTGAGAAACTTGGAGTTTCCAGACAAACCATCATTTCAATTGAAAAGGGGAAATACGATCCATCACTTCCGCTAGCATTTGAAATAGCAAAAACATTTCAAACAACGATAGAACATGTATTTATTTATGAAGGAAAAGAAGAGGGGGAATAGGGATGAATTATTCACAAAAGTACTTTGTAATTATGGGTGTTATTTTTCTATTTATGAGTGGATTTATGATATTAACAGGTATAATGACGCATTCTGCACCACCAGCTATAACGTATCCATTGCTTGGGATGATGATTATGAGTTTCTGTCTAAGCTACTTACACCCGCAATTTAAAGAAAAAGACGAGCGAATGAAACTTATTCGTTATAAAGGAATGTTTGTAACCTTTTTTGCATTAACAGCATATTATCTTCTTTTCTCTATCGGCTTAAACTTAAAAATATTTACACTATCTGCTACTGAATTATTGAATATACTTATGGCACTTACGATGAGTACCGTCTTTATCTCATTTGTTGTTTTGGCAAAAAGATATTAAGATGGAAGAGAGAAAGGAAGATTAACATATGCAAATGATGTATGCTTTTGGCATTGGGCTTGTATTATTTTTAGCCGTATTCTTATTTATTCGTAAAGACGTTCAAGGCGGGACGTTAACGAAACGAGGATTTTATAAAATGATCGGCTGCTTAGTTGTTATGTTTATAGCGATTATTGTAATAATCGTTTTAATAAGTCAGTCACTATAGAATGTAAAAACGGAACCTTACTTCGGTAAGGTTTTTCTTTATTATTTAACCTAAAAATCACCATTAAATCCATTTACTATAAATAACTTGTATTATATAATCCAATGAAATGATAGATAAGGAGTGTAGTATATGAATAAAAAAACTATCTTCTATTTATTAACTTGTCTACTACTTGTAGCTAGTACTACTTATATAATATGTAACAAACGAGAACAAGTGCCACCTATATTAGTATGGGACGAACAAGAATACTATGTTACGAATGAACCTGCCAAAATAGAAGAAGTCGGGCAAAAACTTGGCGAAGTAACAAAGAAAATTAAAACAAGTAAAAAACCTACTAAAAATAGAGAATCTAATACATTACAAGAGAAAACAGAAGTATTCACAATGATTGAGGAAGAAAAAAGTGATTACCCGCCTTTAATCATAAAGGAAGCTTATAGTGATAAATATAGGGTAGTGAGGCCAATGTTGAAGCAAGTATTATGATGAAAAGGAGATTCATATGCAGACAGTAATTTCGTATCCGTGGGTGTTAAGAAAAATATTTGTCTTTTTCCTCCTATCGGTGCTGTTTACATTTTGATGAATAGAGGAGCGATACAAAAGAGAGATTTTATATTTATTATTTGCTGCTATGAATATATCACTTTGGTTATTGCTTATGATTTTTGATTGGAGTATGTGGATGGTAGTAGGGAACAGAAAATGTGGTTCATTTGTGCTACGGATACAGATTGATAGAAGAGAGGCCTTGTAGGAATGCTGCAAGGCTCTTTATATTTTTGGGAATTAATAGAAAATTAATCATATAAATGCTATACTAAAAAATGTTTGTAATGTCAGTTTCATAATATTGTATGATACTGACTTACTAGAAAAGATAATGAGGAGAATGAGCGTGCAAAAGATAAAGAGATTATTGCTATTAATGATGGTAGTAGGATTAACAGCGGTTGTTTTAGCAGGGTGTGCAAATCCGAAAGATACTACAGAAGAATTTTTAACAGCGATACAAAAAGGTGATGTAGAAAAGGCTCGTACATTTGTTGAGAGTGACAAGGAATTTAATAAACTAAATGAAAAAACAGATGATGCTGAGGCAAAAGCAATGCTAAGTGCAATTACAAAGAACTTTAAATTTGAAAAGCTAGAAGAAGTATCGAAAAAGGATGACAAAGCAGAAGTGAAAGTGAAAATTACATCTGCAGATCTATCCGTTGCTGTAACAAAAGCAGTGGGAGAAGTTATGCCAATGGCGTTCGCTAGTGCCTTTAGTGAAGACAAAGAACAATCTGAAAAAGCAATCGAAAAAACAATGACATCAACTATCGTCAAAAACTTAGCAGATAAAGATGCAGCAATGGCAACTCGCGAAGTTACATTGAACTTAAAGAAAGACAAAGATGGCGACTATAAAATCGTTGCTGACGATAACTTGAAAGAAGTATTGTTTGCCAATGCGAAGTCTTTGGAGAAGATGTTTGGTGGGAAGTAATTGAATTAGATAAAAAGAGACACCATATCACGTAGAAGGTTGATATGGTGTCTCTTTTTTATATGACCCCGGAGAGGCTCGAACTCACGACCTCCACCCTGTCAAGGTGGCGCTCTCCCTGCTGAGCTACGGGATCCCAACTATAAATATTACGACCAGTAATGTGTTTTCATTCGTGTAATCGGAGAATTTGTACAATTTGTTGAGTATTGTAACATTTGATGTATTCCTATAATAGCAACAAACTTTAATGGTGTAAAGGTGTAATTTTCTGAATATTCATATTCTAATTTTTGTATAAAAAAATAAGCCCCGAAGAGCTTATTTTAATAATAATATCAACGCAATTATCAATGATATTTTCAAAAATACAATCATAAATAATGGAGCTTGTTCATAAGCTATCGTCCTGTAACTGTCATTCCTGCTGTGTAAATTGTATCAATAGAACCGTCAGCGCCTTTTATTTCGACTTTATAACGATATGTTCCATCCTCATAAATATCATCGCCATATCCTGTGAAAGTTGCAATTTCATCATTGCTTCCAGCTGGGACCCATTGATTTTGCCAACGGAAGTTGGTTTCAAATTCTCCCCATCTATCGCCATATTTCTTTTCAAGGCTGACATTGTAATGAATTTCTTCAGCTCGGTCATTTGTAATTCTTGCAATTACGCTGTTACCAAAAGTAACTTGTGTAGAGTGTACCTGAACTGTAACACCGTTCACCGTTTCACCAGGACCACAAATGTAATGACAACCATCCCATTCGTCAGCATGTGCTTTTGGTGTTTCAATGTTCATAACCGTTAAACCGCCTAAAGCTAATGCGCCAGTTAATAATACTTTACCAAATGTTTTCACTTGAAATTCCCCCTAAGTATATTCTCAATTCGTTCGATAGATATCACATTAATCTAATGGAACGTTTTTTCCTTAAGTGTATTCGCTATGAATCTTTCATCTTGTAGTAATCTAATCACTACATAAAATTTCATAGTTTTGATTCCATATATGTATCATGATTTACATAGAACAAATCTGTTAATACGCTTTGGTTATTTACTTATTCCACTACTTCTTATTACCTTTTATTGGTAAAACATTGGTTTTATTATATAACATTATTATCTATTTACAAGAGAAAATAATACTGTATGCAAAAATGCATAATAAAAAACACTGCTTGTATTCTAGATTACAGATTAAATGGAGTGTTGGGTTTCAATTAATATTTGAGTGGAACTTAATGCTAATTTTTTATGCTTAACAGTATGCATATATCATCGTTTATTAAAGTCATAATTGATAAACCTTGTTCAGGGGACGCTCTTCCTGCTGAGCTACAGAATCTTCAAAAGGGAAAGTATAAGCGATGATGCTAGTAATGTATGAAGGAATAATGATGAGAAGCGAATTCAGTAGAAAGTAGTCTTTGGATGTAGTGGTTATATTATTTACGATACCAATCCAAAGGACCTTCAGCACTCAAATCAACAAGAAAAGGGAGTAAGAAATGTAAAGGTAAGCTTATAAGTTCTGGCATAGCGTTCACCGTTTTCTTTGATAGATATTGTCTCATAAAACAATACGGACAATCCTTTTCAAATGTCACGAGTATTGCCCATACATCTTTTATTGTCCACTTCGTTTTAAAATACGTACAACGCGTCATGAGGTTCCTCCTCATTTTAAGTTTTCTTCTAGTATACTCCATTCCATTGTAAGAAAGTCATTTGTATTTGGTGTGGTAAAATGTAAGTTGTTTTATTTTTATGTGAATCTATTTAGTCATTTATGAACAATTACATATCATTTGATATTTTTGCAGAATGATAGATTTTCAGTTTCAATATGCCAATTGGCCAATATATCCTTTTTACAATTTACTGAAAATCATGTATAACAGAGATACATGATTATTTTATCTCGCTATTTGCGGGCAGTAAGATCCCTTACCTCGAAATTTAGCAAAAGTAAAGAAGTTAGGTTGGGATCGGGATGGCCGTAAAAGTCCGATTGGTGAGGGTTGATGAAAGTTTCACTTTATAAATATTCAGAAGTAGAGGGAGAAAAGTTGTAATGGTAAGAAAAACGTTCAAGATGCGCGTGTCTAAAAATAGAACGATTTCGATTAATGGCTCGATTCTTGATGTGGATGTTACACATGATGAATTTTTACAAGAGTTTGTTGAGTGGGTTGATTCTAAAGGTTGGTCGTTTATGGGGATAACCGATGAGATTACGCCCGAGGAAGCTAGTCAAAAGTTAATAGATTCGTTGATAGATGAGAAGGATAAGAAAGAGTAATTCCTTCTTATTTTTATTGTATATTTATGTTCTTTATCGTAAAAATATGATATAGTAAAAAATAGTGAAAATTCTTCCAGTTTAATACAAATTACATATGATTGGTAGATTTCTTATTTTGTTAGAGGAGTAAATGGAAAAGGGAGAGTCATATGGTAAATTTTAAGAAAATTTTGGTTTTTATTACAGTTATTTGTTTGTTTTTATTGACACCTATGACATTGCGTGCTGAGACGAATATTGGAGTAAATCCAGAACAAGTTGCACCACCACCTGCAGAAGGACCGAATGTTTTTAGTCAGTTTGCAACGACAATTGATGCGAAAACAGGAGATGTTTTGTATGACAAAAACGCATATCACCGAGCATATCCTGCTAGTACGACGAAGGTGTTAACAGCGATTTTACTCATGGAGCATACAAAGCCAGAGGATCAATTTACATTTTCACAATTAGCGTTAGATCAAGAGAAGAGTAATTATCAAATTGAGTTTCAACCTGGAGAGACAATTAATAGAAATACTGCGCTTATGATTTTAATGGTGCTGAGTGCGAATGATGTGTCGTATGCGATTGCGGAGCGGATTGGCGGGAGTGTTGAGAATTTTGCTAATATGATGAATGAGAAAGCGAAGCAATTAGGGGCGAAAGATAGCCACTTTGTAACACCGAATGGACTGCATGATCCGAACCATTATACGACGCCGTATGATATGGCTATGATTACGAAGGGTGTGCAAAAGTATCCTGAAATTTTACAAGCGATGAATACGAAAAGAACGACAGTTACGACGTCTAGGCAGACGGTGTCTATTTTTAATAAATCTAATTTTTTTGAAAATCCATATAGCATTGGCGGTAAGACAGGGTTTACGAATGAAGCGCGTAATACACTTGTTTTATTAAATGAGAAAGATGGAAACCGTATTATAAGCGTAGTAATGGCTTCTCAAAGACCTGAAATTTATGAAGATTTGAAGCTGATGGCGGAATATTCTTTCGGTCAATTTACGAAGCAAATGGTGTTGGATAAACATAATTGGCATCAAAAAACAACATATTTAAATAAAGATGTTAATTCTGAGTTGGAACAAAGTGCGGAGCTTATGCTTAAGAAAGATGAAGGGAAAAATGTGAAAACTATTTTCCGGGCGGCTTCATTAGATAAAGAATCTTTATATCATAAAGGAATACATCGTGGTGAGGTAGTTGGTGCAGTTGATATTACGAAAAATAATCAAACAATTGCGACGGTAAATGTTCTTTCAACAGAAGATGTCACTTTTGCGATGCCTAAAAAAGATACAACTATGCCTGAAGTAAAAGACTCAAATGTTAAAGTAATAAGTGTTGGGATAGGTGTGATTGTATTATTTGGAGCAATTTTATATGTAGTGTTGCGCCGAAATACAAAAGGAATGAAATCAGAAGGTAAATAAATTACTAATAAAAAGATTGTGTAAAATTTTGGCACAGTCTTTTTTTTATACTTTAAATAACTAATAATTGTAAATTTTCTTATTGCAATAACTTAAAGTTCGTTATATCATTTACTTGTGTTCTTGTTAAAGAACGTAATGGATATTGCATACTTCAAATAATATAAAACAACGGAGAGGGAGAGAGACGATGAAATTAATTTGGAAGGTAATTAGCAACGCGATCTCATTTGTTTTATTTGCATTGATGGTTTTTTTAGCTTTTGTAGTTATTTCTTCAAAAGCGAGCGGTGGTGATCCGACAGTGATGGGATATCAATTTAAGAGCGTTCTTTCAGGATCAATGGAGCCGACGTTTTTAACAGGATCAATCATTGCAATAGAACCAAACAAAGATGGTTCTAAATATCAAAAAGGTGATGTTATTACCTTTAAAGAGAAAGATCAAAAAATTATCACTCACCGTATTATCGGTGTGAAAGATACAAATGGAAAAGTAATGTATGAAACAAAAGGGGATAACAACAACGGACCAGATTTAGAGCCAGTACTTGCAGAAAATGTAGTTGGAAAGTATGCAGATATTACAGTTCCGTACGTTGGTTATTTACTGAATTATGCGAATTCAAAAGCAGGAGCAGCATTACTTCTTATTATTCCAGGAGTCTTTTTACTTGGATATTCCGCGATTTCTATTTTTGGGGCTATTCGTAGCATTGACGGAGAAAAGAAAGATAAAAAAGTAGAACAATCCGTCTAGTTCGTTTGGTTATACTTTCCGTTTAGGAAGTTAACAAATATATATATTAAGGGGATATGGACATGACTTTAAAGAAAAAATTAGGAATGGGTATTACATCAGCAGTACTAGGAGCAGCGTTAGTTGGTGGAGGAACATTTGCATTTTTCAGTGATAAAGAAGTGTCAAACAATACATTTGCGGCTGGGACACTGGATTTAGCATTAAATCCATCAACAGTTGTTAACGTATCGAATTTAAAACCTGGGGATACAATTGAAAAAGAATTTAAACTAGAAAATAAAGGCTCTTTAAATATTAAAAAGGTTTTACTGAAAACAGATTATAATGTAGAAGATGTAAAGAAAGATAATAAAGATGATTTTGGTAAACATATTAAAGTAACATTCTTAAAAAATGTAGATAAGCATGAGACAATTGTGAAACAAACCACTTTAGATAAATTAAAAGGTGACACACTTACAGCTGTAGATAATGATTTATCGGCTTGGTTCTGGGATGAAAAAGGTATTTCAGCAGGTAAATCTGATAAATTCAAAGTGAAATTTGAGTTCGTTGATAATGGAAAAGATCAAAATCAATTCCAAGGCGATAAGTTACAATTAAATTGGACGTTTGATGCACAACAAACAGCAGGTGAAGAAAGATAATAACAAAAAGGGCTATCACATGGATAGCCCTTTTTCTATTTTTCTAGTATTTGTCTATCAATTTTAATAGTTCTTTACTATAATATAGATAATGTTCTGTATAAAGAACGTAATGTTCGATGGGAGAGATTAAGATGCTGAAAAGACCGCGTAATTTTAAAAAGATGCTTATATTGCCGTGTATGTGTTCTATTACGTTTTATTTAGGATCTCAAATTATGACGCATACAGAAGCGGCGTTCATTCATGAAACGAAAGTAGAAGCGACGTTTTCTACAGCAATTATATTTCCGAAAACAGTTAATACGTTAAAAGAGCAATCTGAGAAACATAAACAGTTTATTGAGCGTGAGTATGGAACGATGAAGGGAAAATCGAAAGCAACTTCTATTGAAGAAATAAAACAGGCGATTTCTGTATGGCAACAAGGGCGTGAGAAAATTGTTGCTGAGAAGGAAGCCCTGCAAAATGTATATACTGAAATAGAAGCTCCTTACAATCAAATACAAGAAGAATTAAAGGTAAATAAAGATGAGTCGATGCAGCAAGTGTCCATATATGTAAATGAAGGCTTCCGCAGTATCAAAGAGAAGCGTGACTATATTGAGAAAGAAATTAGCTTGAAAGCTATTGATGAGCAAATTCAGGCTCTTCAGCAACAATTAAACATTGCAATTGAAGCGGAAGGACAAAAGAAAGCCGAAGAACAAAAGAAAGTAGAAGAACAGAAGAAAGCCGAAGAACAAAAGAAAGTAGAAGAACAAAAGAAAGTAGAAGAACAGAAGAAAGTAGAAGAACAGAAGAAAGTAGAAGAACAGAAGAAAGTAGAAGAACAAAAGAAAGCCGAAGAACAGAAGAAAGTAGAAGAACAGAAGAAAGTAGAAGAACAAAAGAAAGCCGAAGAACAGAAGAAAGTAGAAGAACAGAAAAAAGTAGAAGAGCAAAAGAAAGCGGAAGAGCAGAAAAAGCTAGAAGAGCAGAAGAAAGCGGAGTAACTGCTTTAGTGAAACAGTCAGAAAACAAGAATGTGGTGTAAGAGAGAGTGAACGAATAAGTAAGACTAGTAATATTTATACGAGTGTGAGGGAACGTTAGCCCTCACTTCTTTATTTTTCTTTTTTCTTATAGTATTAAATGATTTGAGTGTGAAAAAATAAATAAATTATCATTCTTTTTTCTGAAAAGTCTAAATAATATTGAGAAATAAAAATAACTGAAAATATTAATAAATATGTGTTGTGTTTATATAGGTTTGTTCGTTATAATGAACATAAGGTTTTTAAAAAAGAACACATATTAGCTAAGCTAATATAGTTTTCTTTACATCTCTTATTGAAAAATAAGTGATAAAAATATAAAAAAAAGCTAGGGGGAATTGATTGTGAGTCTGAAAAAGAAATTAGGTATGGGAGTTGCATCAGCAGCATTGGGGTTAGCTTTAATTGGTGGAGGAACATTTGCATTCTTTAGCGATAAAGAAGTATCAAACAATACATTTGCAGCTGGGACGTTAGACCTTACATTAAACCCTAAGACGCTTGTAGATATTAAAGATTTAAAACCAGGGGATTCTGTTAAGAAAGAGTTCTTATTACAAAACAGCGGTTCGTTAACTATTAAAGACGTTAAATTAGCAACAAAGTATACTGTTAAAGATGCAAAAGGTGATAATGCTGGTGAAGACTTTGGTAAGCACGTTAAAGTAAAATTCCTTTGGAACTGGGATAAACAAAGTGAGCCTGTATACGAAACAACTTTAGCAGACTTACAAAATGTGGATCCAGATCTTTTAGCTAAAGACATCTTTGCTCCTGAGTGGGGAGAAAAGGGTGGATTAGCAGCTGGTACAGAGGATTATCTATGGGTGCAATTTGAATTTGTAGATGACGGAAAAGACCAAAATATCTTCCAAGGTGATACATTGAATTTAGAATGGACATTCAATGCTAACCAAGAAGCTGGGGAAGAAAAATAATAAAAAAGCGGGTATTCCCGCTTTTTTTATAAAGAAAAAGAAGTGCTGGTTGTAAGCACTTCTTTCTATTATTATTTTTGATTTTGCTTCCACTTTGTAAATTCAAGAAATTCACGAAATTGTTCTTTGGAGACACCAGAGTTCATTGCATCTTTAACGAGTTGTGTCCATTCGGAGTCTAGGTTAGTTTCCTTTGTTGTTTCATCATGAAGTAAAGTATCAACTGGAATTTGTAGAACTGCTGCGATTTTTTCAAGAAACTGAATGGAAGGGTTTTTTTGTAAATTTCGTTCTATAGAACTAATGTAAGATTTAGCAACGCCAGCTTTTTCGGCAAGTTCAGTTAATGAAATACCTTTTTGTAAACGAAGGCGTTTTATACGTTCTCCAATCATATTTGCGCACCTTTCTATCAATATGTAGTTGTCTTATGATGTCATTATTATAACATAAACTTCGTTAAAAAGAACAAACCTATTGAGCCTGACTGGATGGCTTCATACGTTGGAAAAATTGCTCAATGTCTTGCATGGCGATACCGGCATCTAGAGCTTCAAGTATTAAATCAATCCATTCTTGATCCAGTGCGTCTGTCTTATCTTTGTACAAATGTAATTCCTCCCTAATTATCGGTCATAATTGCTGCTACAGAATACATGATAATGCAATCGGATTTTGTGTTTTATATAGTGAATTATCAAATATTTTGTAGATGAAACAAAGATAAAATCCCCATTAAACTCCCTCTATGGAAATTATAAATTGTTCGATAAAAACTTTCAATATTTTCAGAAAACATTGTTGAATTGTGATATATTCGTATGCTAACTATGAAATTTTTACAAATATATTAAAAACATTACATAATATGACTAAATATTGAAAAAATATTGAATTTTTAATAAAATTCAATTTGTAATACATATTATTTATTAGGGGAGGAAATATGGGATGAACAAGAAACCGTTCAAAGTTTTGTCATCAATCGCTTTAACAGCTGTATTAGGCCTTTCATTCGGAGCTGGCACTCAATCTGCATATGCTGAAACACCTGTGAATAAGACAGCTACGAGCCCAGTCGATGATCATTTAATTCCAGAAGAACGTTTAGCAGATGCACTGAAAAAACGTGGGGTAATTGATTCTTCAGCTTCAGAGAAAGAAACAAAGAAAGCTGTTGAAAAGTATGTAGAGAACAAAAAGGGTGAAAATCCTGGGAAAGAAGCAACAAATGGGGATCAACTTACGAAAGAAGCATCTGACTTTTTAAAGAAAGTGAAAGATGCGAAAGCAGACACGAAAGAAAAACTAAATCAGCCAGCAACAGGGACACCTGCAGCGACAGGCCCAGTTAAGGGTGGTCTAAATGGTAAAGTACCAACTTCTCCAGCAAAGGGAAAAGAATATAACGGTGAAGTTCGTAAAGATAAAGTACTCGTTTTACTTGTAGAGTACGCTGACTTTAAACATAACAATATTGATAAAGAACCTGGTTATATGTATACTGACGATTTTAACAAAGAACATTATGAAAAAATGTTATTTGGTAATGAGCCATTCGCATTAGAGGATGGTAGCAAAATCGAAACGTTTAAACAATATTACGAAGAGCAATCTGGCGGTAGTTATACAGTAGACGGAACAGTTACAAAATGGTTAACAGTTCCTGGTAAAGCTGCTGATTACGGTGCAGATGCTGCTACAGGTCATGATAATAAAGGACCAAAAGGACCACGTGATCTAGTAAAAGATGCATTAAAGGCAGCTGTAGATAGCGGTCTTGATTTATCACAGTTTGATCAGTTCGATCAATACGATGTAAATGGTGATGGAAATCAAAATCAACCTGACGGTTTAATCGATCATTTAATGATTATTCATGCGGGTGTTGGACAAGAAGCTGGCGGTGGTAAATTAGGTGATGATGCAATTTGGTCACATCGCTGGACAGTTGGACCAAAACCATTCGCAATTGAAGGTACACAAGCGAAAGTTCCATATTGGGGCGGAAAGATGGCAGCATTCGACTACACAATTGAACCAGAAGATGGCGCAGTTGGTGTATTCGCGCATGAATATGGTCATGATTTAGGTCTTCCAGATGAGTATGATACAGACTATACGGGTCATGGTGAGCCAATTCAAGCTTGGTCTGTTATGAGTGGCGGCAGCTGGGCGGGTAAAATCGCTGGAACAACACCGACGAGTTTCTCACCACAAAATAAAGAGTTTTTCCAAAAAACAATCGGTGGTAACTGGGCAAATATCGTAGAAGTAGATTACGAGAAATTAAATAAAGGTATCGGTCTAGCAACATATTTAGATCAAAGTGTTACGAAATCTAACCGTCCAGGTATGATTCGTGTTAACTTACCAGATAAAGATGTAAAAACAATTGCACCAGCATTTGGTAAACAGTATTACTACAGTACAAAAGGTGACAATCTTCATACAACGTTAGAAACACCACTGTTCGATTTAACGAATGTAACGAATGCGAAATTTGATTTCAAATCGTTATATGAGATTGAAGCTGAGTATGATTTCCTTGAAGTACATGCTGTAACAGAAGATGGTCAAAAAACGTTAATTGAAAGACTTGGCGAGAAAGCAAATAATGGAAATGCAGATTCGACAAATGGAAAATGGATTGACAAATCATATGATTTAAGTCAATTCAAAGGTAAAAAAGTAAAATTAACGTTTGAGTACATTACGGATGGTGGTTTAGCATTAAATGGTTTCCTACTTGATAATGCTTCATTAACAGTGGATGGTAAAGTAGTATTCTCTGATGATGCAGAAGGTACACCACAATTAAAATTAGATGGTTTCGTTGTATCTAGCGGAACAGAGAAGAAAAAACATAATTACTACGTAGAGTGGAGAAACCATACTGGATCAGATAGCGCATTGAAATTTGCTCGCGGTCCAGAATATAACTCAGGTATGGTTGTATGGTATGCAGACTCAGCTTATGCAGATAACTGGGTTGGTTTACATCCAGGACATGGTTTCCTTGGTGTAGTTGATTCTCATCCAGAAGCAATTGTAGGGACTTTAAATGGTAAACCGACAATTGAAAGTAGTACACGATTCCAAATCGCTGATGCTGCATTCTCATTCGATAAAACGCCAGCTTGGAAAGTTGTATCTCCAACGCGTGGAACGTATACGTATGATGGCTTAGCGGGTGTACCGAAATTTGATGATTCGAAAACGTATATTAATCAACAGATTCCAGATGCAGGACGTATTTTACCGAAGCTTGGTCTGAAGTTTGAAGTAGTAGGACAAGCTGATGATAATTCTGCAGGTGCTGTTCGTTTATATCGTTAATACTGTGAAACTACCGAGAGATTTTCTTTCGGTAGTTTTTTTGTGAGCAATGAATTTTATATAGCTGAAAAAGTCATATATAATGTAACTTTAAGAATAGAAATTTGTTATATATGAAGTCTATATAAATAATGAAAGAATTGGATAAAAATAGTGGGAGAAGGTGAGTGAATGAGTATTACCTCTATTGTAAGTAGGCAAAAGGAATATTTTTTAAAAGGGCATACGAGAAGCATCGAAATGAGAAAGAATAATTTGAAGAAGCTTTATGAAGGCATTCAGCGTTTTGAAGAAGAAATATTTCAGGCATTGAAATTAGATTTAAATAAGTCAGTTCACGAGTCGTTTACAACGGAAGTTGGATATGTATTAAAAGAAATTTCCTTTCAATTGAAACATATGTCATCGTGGAGTAAACCGAAGCGAGTTCGAACAGCACTCACTCATTTTGGATCAAAAGGAAAAGTAGTGCCAGAGCCGTATGGTGTGACGCTTATTATTGCACCGTGGAACTATCCTTTTCAATTAGCAATTGCACCACTTGTAGGAGCACTTGCAGCTGGAAATACAATCGTTTTAAAGCCGTCAGAGTTAACGCCAAGCGTTTCAAAAGTGCTTAAGAGAATGTTAGGTGAATTATTCCCAGAAGAGCTTGTAGCGGTAGTAGAAGGTGGCGTTGAAGAGAGTACATCTTTGCTGAGGGAACCAATTGATTATATTTTCTTTACTGGTAGTGTTGGCGTTGGAAAAGTTGTAATGGAAGCAGCAGCGAAACAGTTGACGCCGCTTACGTTAGAACTTGGCGGGAAAAGTCCTTGTATTGTACATAAAGATGCAAAGATAGAGATGACAGCAAGAAGAATTGTTTGGGGTAAGTTTTTAAATGCAGGGCAGACATGTGTAGCGCCTGATTATATGTACGTGCATTCTTCCGTGAAAGAACAGCTAGTTGAGGCACTGCGACATGAAATCACAGAGCAGTATAGTAAAGAACCTTTGCAAAATGAAAATTACGTGCGTATTGTAAGTGAGCGTCATTTTGAACGATTATGTGGATTTTTACAAGATGGTCAAGTCGTAATTGGTGGAAACTATAAGAAAGATACATTACATATTGAACCGACAGTGCTAGCGGATATTACATGGCAAGATGCTGTTATGGAAGATGAAATTTTTGGTCCGATTTTACCAATCATAGAGTACGACAATATAGAAGATGTAATTGGCACAATCCAGCAACATCCGAAGCCGTTAGCGTTATATGTATTTTCGGAAGATAAAGAAGTACAAAAGAAAGTGACGAGTAATATTTCATATGGTGGAGGCTGTATTAATGATGTTGTCTACCATCTTGCCACGCCATATTTACCTTTTGGGGGTGTTGGAAGTAGTGGATTAGGGGGTTATCATGGGAAAGAAAGTTTTCGGACTTTTTCACATTATAAAAGCATTTTAGCCCAATCTACAGCATTCGACATGAAAATTCGTTACTCTTCTACAAAAAGTGCTTTAAAATTCATACGAAAGTTGTTAAAATGATGATGGTGTTTATCAGTAGGCGTAGCCGTATGATAATAGCCCCTTCGCGATGGAAGGGGTTTTTCTGTTCGACGTTATGTATCATGCGAAAATGAATCAAACATACTACATAAAGAATAGAAACGAACGCTTGCTAAATAACCATTTTTGTTTGGATCGAAACAAAAAATAGTCTATAGAACATAAATATTTATTCATGAATATAAAAATTTAAAATTTAAGGTAGATAGGACGGGAAAATGAAAAAGATTATTAAAGTTGAAGCAGTTGAAAAACATTTTGGAAATCAAGTGATTATCCCACCTCTTTCTTTAGATATTAAAGAGGGAGAGTTTTTAACAATTTTAGGGCCGAGTGGCTGCGGGAAAACGACTTTACTTCGTATGATCGCAGGATTTGAAACTCCAACTAAAGGGAATCTTTTATTAGATGATGAAAGAATTAACGATTTGCCGCCATATAAGCGTCATATGAACCTAGTGTTCCAACATTACGCACTATTCCCACATATGACAGTAGAGAAGAATATTTGTTTTGGTATGAAAATGCAGAAAGTATCAGCAGCAGAGCAGAAAGAGCGTGCTGAAGAGGCAATGCGTTTAACGCAGTTACTTGAGTTCCGTAATCGTAAACCTGCTAAGCTTTCTGGTGGACAACAGCAGCGTGTTGCAATTGCAAGAGCGATTGTAAATAATCCGCGTGTATTACTATTAGATGAGCCACTTGGAGCGCTTGACTTTAAGTTACGAAAAGACTTGCAACGTGAATTGAAAAACTTACAACGTAATTTAGGAATTACGTTTATATACGTAACGCACGATCAAGAAGAAGCAATGAGCATGAGCGATCGTATCGTCGTTATGAATAAAGGACATATCGAACAAATTGGAACGCCGAAAGAAATTTATAATAAGCCGAAAACATTGTTCGTTGCGACATTCATCGGTGAAAATAATATTGTGAAAAATGGGGAAGGCTATGTAGCAATTCGCCCTGAAAATGTGAAAGTACGTTCGGTTGAAGAACCAATTTTAAAAGAATACCATCTTGGACATATTGAAGATATTGAGTTTGTCGGAAATATGGAGAAGCTTTATGTACGTGATGAGAAAACATCAGAATTACTAATGGCATATCAAACTGCTGAAGAGGCAGCGCAGTGGAGCATTGGAGATAATGTATATGTAGGCTGGGAGCAAGAGGACGAGGTGACCTTAAATTGAAAAAAGGGAAATTACTCGCACTACCTACAGTCGCGTGGCTGTTAATTTTCTTCCTAATCCCGCTCGTATTCGTATTAGGATTCGCCTTCATGCAGCGCGGAGCTTACGGGACAGTAGAAATGCAATTTACGCTGGAGAATATATCCCGTGTGTTTGATCCATTGTACTTAGGAACGTTATGGGAAACTGTTAAGATTGCAGTTATTACTACAGTAATATGTTTATTAATTGGTTATCCATTTGCGTATACAATTACAATTGTTGACCGCAAATATCGTTCTATTCTTTTATTATTGGCAACGATCCCGTTTTGGATTAACTTTCTTGTTCGTTCATACGCATGGATTGTTATTTTACGTTCACAAGGTCTTGTGAATACGTTGTTATTAAAACTCGGCATTATTAGTGAACCGTTAAATTTATTATATAATACGCCTTCTGTAATACTCGGAATGGTCTATTCTTTATTACCATTTATGATTTTACCAGTGTATGCAGCAATTGAGCAGCTGGATAAGCGTAAGCTAGAAGCGGCTTATGATTTAGGAGCAACACCAATAAAGGCATTTTGGAATATAACAGTGCCGATGACAATGTCAGGAATTGCGACTGGTTCTATTTTAGTATTCGTTTCTTCTATCGGAATGTTTGTTGTATCAGACGTGATGGGCGGATCGAAAGTAGCATTAATCGGAAACGTTATTCAAAACCAATTCTTAGGTGCACGTGACTGGCCGTTTGGATCTGCGTTATCGATTATCGTTGTTCTATTCTCTGTTCTGTTAATTTACTTATATTATCGTGCAACGAAAGTATATAAATATAATGAGAACGGAGGGGAATAGGCAAAGATGAAGAAGTTTTTAGTTTCTTATTCTTGGTTAATTTTGTTATTCTTGTATTTTCCAATGATGGTTTTAATGGTCTATTCTTTCAACGACTCTCGCATTAATGCGGAGTGGGAAGGTTTTACATTACATTGGTATACAGATTTATTTCAAAAACAAGATGTTATTGATGCATTTGTAAATAGTATTACGATTGCAGTTATAACAACGATTGTGACAACGGTACTTGGTGTATTCTTTGCGATTGCTTTACATCGTTATAAATATCGTTTCGAAGGGGCTATTAATGGCCTTGTATATTTACCAATTTTAATTCCTGATATTTTAATGGGATTATCTTTACTAATTCTTTTCAGTCAGCTAGGAATGGAACTTGGACAAACAACGATTATTATTGCACATATTACATTTAGTATTTCGTTTGTTGTTGTTATTTTAGCTGCGCGTCTTTCAAGTATGGGACGTGACTTAGAAGAAGCTGCAAATGATTTAGGAGCAACGCCTTGGCAAACGTTTCGTTTTGTAACGTTCCCAGCAATTGCACCGGGAGTTATTTCAGCAGCATTATTAACATTCACATTATCAATTGATGATTTTGTAATTAGTTTCTTCGTATCAGGACCAGGATCAACAACATTGCCATTATACATTTACAGTATGGTTAAGCGCGGAGTATCACCAGAAATTAATGCTCTTTCTACAATTTTAATTGTTGCTATCGTAGGATTAATGGTTCTATCTGAAATCTTCCGTAACAAAGGTGCAGATGGTGAAGAAAACTCTGGAGGACACCTTCCTTTATAATACGAACGATATAGAAAGTACGAGGGGGTAATAAACCGATGAAATTAATGAAAAGAATAGCTGGCGCAGCAATTAGCTTTAGCCTTGTTGCTGGTGTGCTTGCTGGTTGTGGTGAAAAGAAAGAAGAATTAAATATTTATAGCTGGGCTGACAATTTTGATGAGCAAGTGCTAAGAGATTTTGAAAAGAAGTATAATGTGAAAATTAACTATGATAAGTACGCAAGTAACGAAGAAATGCTTGCGAAATTACAAGCTGGTGGCGCAAAGTATGATTTAATTCAACCATCTGATTACATGGTTAAAACAATGGCAAAAATGGATTTATTAGCGCCGTTAGATAAAAAGAATATCCCAAATATCGAAAACATGGTTTCTAATTTCAAAACACCTGCGTTTGATCCAGAGAATAAATATTCTTTAGTGTACACTTGGGGTGTAACAGGGATTGCATACAATAAAAAGTATGTGAAAGAAGCACCTACAAGCTGGGCTGACTTATGGAATGAGAAATATAAAGGACATGTAACGTTATTAAACGATTCTCGTGAAGTATTAGGAGTGGGTCTTAAGAAGCACGGGTTCTCAAACAGTACAAAAGAAGATGCAGAGTTAAAGACAGCAGCGGATGATTTAAAGAAGCTGCTTCCAAACTTATTAGCATTTGATACAGATAACATTAAACAAAAATTCATTACAGAAGATGCTTGGATCGGAACAGTTTGGTCTGGAGATGCAGCATTTATCGCAAAAGATAATAAAGATGTAGAATACGTTGTACCAAAAGAAGGTGGCACAATTTGGGCTGATACGTTAGCAATTCCAAAAGGTGCAAAACATAAAGAGCTTGCTGAGAAGTTTATGAACTACTTACTTGATGAAAAAGTAAGTGTGAAAAACTACGAGTCAATTGGTTACAGTAATCCAAATGAAAAAGCTCATCCTCTTCATAGTAAAGAATACCGTGATAATCACATGATTTTCTTAACGAAAGAAGAGTTAGATCGTACAGAATGGCTTGTTGATGTAGACGATAAGTTAAAAGACTATGATCGTTACTGGACAGAGCTAAAAACAAAAGGTAAATAAGTAAGAAAATGCGGTTTCTAAAGTAGAAATCGCATTTTTTCATAGTAGGAGGAAATCGTTTGAAGAAGAAGTTACATCAGTATGAGGTAATATGTATCGGTTTATTATTTGCTGTATTTAGTATTGTTGCTTGGCGCGTACATGCAGGTGGCGTTACAGTAATGGATACATATGTCCGCGGATTAGTAAAAGGGCTACAAACGGAAAGTTCCCTTACATTTTTCTCGTACTTTACAAAATTGGGGTCAGCAATTGGGATAGCTGCTACGCTCGTTATAAGTTTGCTTGTTTTTTGGAAGCAGCGTTATTATGCTGCGATGATTGTGTATCCAATGGGAATTTTAATAACACATCTTGTGAATAAAGGGATAAAAGAGATTGTAAAGAGAGAACGTCCATCATTAAATGAAGCGTTAGATGCACTTGGATATAGTTTTCCTAGTGGACATGCAATGCTATCGATTATGACATTTGGATTTCTTGCTTATATCATTGCTGCTAATTTGAAAAGCATAGCTGGGAAATGTGTCATAACGATTTTGATGGGTATAGTAATCCTATCGATTGGATTAAGTAGAGTCATTTTAAATGTACATTACCCAACTGATATTTTAGCTGGTTACTGCGTAGGTGGTATTTTGTTAGTTATCGCTATTTACTATCATCGTTTACTTACTGAGAGATTGGGGCTTAATAAAGAGAGATAGAAAAAACGCCTGGAAAAACTATCATTATAGTGTTCCTAGGCGTTTTTTGTTTGTATAAAGATATGATACAGTATAAGTGACAATTGAATTATTTAAAGTAGGTGAAAATGTGTGAAGACAAATGTTCATAAAGTTGATAAGTGGGGGAAGTTAGGAGCTTTTTTGTATCAATTTCGTTATACAGTAATTGTAGCGTTACTGTTGCTTGCAATCGCACTTGGGATTTTTGCTCCAAAGCTACCGGGAGTATTAGGTGGTGACGGTTTCCAAACGGAAGGAGACTATCAAAAAACAAAAGAAATTTTAGATAAAGATTTTAAGAAGTCTCAAGATACGCTTCTGCTCGTTTTTGAGAAAAATAAAGATGCTTCGCATGAGGAATTTAAAAAGCGAATAGATGAAATTGTAAAGAATGTTCAAGAGAAAGAGAACTATGAATCTTTCCATCACCCAATCCAAAATAAAGAAATGCTACAAGATGACATCGGTTATGCGACAATTTTATTTTCCGGGAAAACAAATAAAGAAAGAATGGAAAAGACATTACAATTTGCTAATGAGATTGAGAAAGAAAGTAATGTAGCATTAAAAGTAACACCTACAGGATTTCCGAAAATTAATCAAGAGATTAATGAAAGAACGCAAAATGATTTAAAAGTAGCAGAAATGATTGGATTACCAATTGCGTTTCTTGTATTACTATTTTCGTTTGGTAGCCTTTTGGCATCAATTTTACCGATTTTGAATGGAGCGCTTAGTGTTATTAGCACGATGGGTATATTGTATTTCATCGGTGTGGATAAAGAACTATCTATTTTCGTGTTAAACGTTGCACCGATGATTGGACTTGCACTATCTATTGATTTTGCGCTATTATTTGTGAACCGTTTTCGAGAGGAAGTTGCTAAACGAACGGTAAAAGAAGCGATAGCAATTACATATCAGACGGCAGGACGTGCAATTGTATTTTCAGGATTATGCGTATTTGTTGGGTTATCCGGTTTGTTTTTCTTTAAGATAGATTATATTCAATCTGTCGCAATTAGCGGAATGATTGTTGTGATTATGAGTATTTTATTCTCACTCACACTTCTTCCAGCGTTATTATCGTTAATCGGTAAAAAAATATTAAAAAAGAATCAAGTAGCACATACGCCGGCAAAAGCATGGCGTAAATTTGCACAATTTGTGATGAAACATCCAATTGCAATGATTGTTGTTGTTACAACATTTATTGTTATTTGCTTATTACCGTTACGTACAGCTAATTTGCAGTTCCCTAGTGTTGAAGCTTTACCTGAAAAGAGTGATACAAGGATTGCATATGAAAAGTATGAAGAAGCATTTAATAAAACTGTCAAAACACACGCTGATGTTACGTTAGTTGTAGAGACGAAAAAAGATATGAAAGAAAAAGAAAGTCTACAAAAGATAGAAGAAGTCGTTCAAAAGTTAAAAGATGATAAAAAAGTACATGAAGTAAGAAGTTTATACGACGGGTTAACTGGAATGAAAGCAGATCAAGTTGCTGGAATATTGCAGTCGCCAGAAGCAGCAAAACTAACTCCTGTATTTGAAGCATACACAAAAGGGAATAAGACGACGATAGAAGTTTTTTTGAAAACAAAACCACGTACAGAGACTGCAAAACAGTGGGTGCGTGACTTTAAAAAGAACTATAAAGAAACGAATGTTACGTATTATCTAGGCGGAATGACGACGTTTCAACAAGAATTAGAAGATGAAATTAAAGATAAAGTTGTAATTGGTATGTCTGTTATATTTGGATCGACCTTTGTTATATTATTATTTGCATTCCGATCTATACTCATTCCAATTAAGGCAATTATTATGAATATACTTAGTTTGAGTGCAACCATTGGAATTGTTGTTTGGTTATTTGAAGGTGGTCATTTCGGTTTAGAAGCGAGTCCGGTTCTGTTTGTCTTACCAATCTTCATTTTTGGCCTCGTATTTGGGCTTAGTATGGATTATGAAGTATTTCTTATTTCACGTATTCACGAGCTCTATGAAGAAACAGGAGATAACGATCAAGCAACGTTAGAAGGGCTCGTTTCAACAAGTAGAATCATTACATCAGCTGCATTAATTATGATTGTTGTAACGGGTGCATTCGCATTTACTGATATTTTACCAGTAAAGCAGATGGGGCTTGGCGTGGCATTAGCAATATTTCTTGATGCAACAATTATTCGTCTTATGCTCGTTCCAAGCTTAATGAAGTTATTTGGAGACTGGAATTGGTGGTTACCATTTCGAAAAAAACGAGAAAAATCATCATAAAAAAATGCTCATCATATTGATGAGCATTTTTTTATGAATAGCAAGACCTACATTTTGCAAATAGTATGTGATAAGAACATTACATACAAGTAGGTGAAGGCAATGTTTCGTTATTTTAAGTTTAAGTTAAATGATACAGTACAGTTTGCAGAAAACGATGGGCATATGTATCGCATTGTCGGTTATCGGTTAGAAAAGGGATTTTATCCAAAAGATGAATGGACTCATATCATTTATGAACTACTTAGAGAATTTGACGGGTATACGATGGATGCAGAGGAGGAAGAACTTGTAAAGGTCGTTCAAGTAGAGGATGAGTATTACAAAATACAAGAAGTATCAGGTTATCGTTATCCAGTAAAAATGAAACAAAAACAACAAGTGATGAAAATAGAAAGGATGGACGATTTATTAGATGCTTACAATGACTATAAAAGGTTGGCGGATTTCTTTAAAGATTTATCGTATGAACAAAAAGCTGAAGAAGTATTGTTAGAAATGAAAAGACTTAGAGCTTGAGGGGCAGTCTATTATAAGACTGTCCTCTATTTTTGACGGTGCACCAAAGTGTGTTTTCCGTTACAATGAGAGAATCAATAGAAATAAGGTGATAAACAGTATGGAAACAAAGAAAAAGGGCAAATGGTGTGAAATTACCGTTCCAGCTAAATGGAATGGTATAAGTATTGAATCGGTATTAAAAGTAGAATGGGAAATACCGAAAAAGCTATTACATCAGCTTCGTATGGGAAAAGGTGTTACGGTTAACGGAGAACAAAGAAGATGGAACGAGCTTTTAAAAGAGAACGATAAGTTACAAGTTCATATGTTTGCGGAGGAAGAGTACGGTGTGGATCCAGAATATGGTGAATTGCATGTAGTATACGAAGATGATCACGTACTCATCGTAAATAAACCAGAGAAAATGGACACACATCCTGCTGAAAAAGGTGGAACCGGGACGCTTGCAAATCTTGTTGCTTTTCATTTTCAAATGCAAGGTTTAGAGACGAAGGTGCGTCATATTCATCGTTTAGATAAAGATACGACAGGTGGTGTCGTATTTGCTAAGCATAGAATTGCTGGTGCAATTATGGATCGTTTATTAATGGAACGAAAAATTAAAAGGACGTACGCAGCGCTCGTTGAAGGGAAAGTAAAGAAGAAACAAGGAACGATTGATGCTGCTATTGGAAGGGATCGCCATCATGCTACAAGGCGTCGTATTTCTCCAAAAGGTGACCAAGCTATCACATATTATAAAGTAGAAAAGTATTTTAAGAAGCAAAACACGACTTTCGTAACGTTACAATTAGAAACGGGTAGAACGCATCAAATTCGTGTTCATATGAGCCATAATGGTAATCCACTAGTTGGGGATGTATTATATGGTGGACAAACAAAATATATGTCTAGTCAAGCATTGCATGCGATGAAGATAAATTTCTTGCATCCAATTACGAAAGAAGCGGTTGAAGTTGATGTGCCGTTTCCTACAAAGTTAGATAATAAAATAAGAGAATTTCAAAAAGAAAATGCGTAAAGTATAAGTTTTAATTTGAAAAAAGTAGATTTTTGCAGGGATTTCTCTAAAAGGAGCGAAGCCGTTAAGAGAAAAGAGAGGTGAGAATCACTTGATCAAATATAAGTATGTACTTGGAATATTTTTCGCTTGTCTTTTAGTTACTCTATGTCTCTATCCCTATTTACCAACTCGTATGGCAGTACATTGGAATGTAAATGGTGAGCCAAACGAGTTTATGAGTAAACAAGTTGTTGTAGCATTTATTCCTTGTTTTATTATTTTTTCATATGGATTTTTGTATATTATTTCACATAATATATTTAAGTTTAATGAAAGAGAGCATGGTATTATAGACGGATTTATAAAGAAAATTACGTTATTTATGTTGTTTATTCATATGCTTATCCTCTTTATTAATTTTGAGGATTTGATATCCTTTCAAACAGGATTAACGATTGGGATTAGTATGTTTCTTTTTATGCTAAGTAAAGAATTTAAGAAAATAAAAGGCAAAGAAAAAGACCCAATTAAATTACAAAAAATTCGTTTAGTAAGTAGACGGATTTTTCAAGTGATGGCATGTGGCATATTGTTTTCATTGTTTTTGAACTTAGAGTGGGGATTTTATGTATTGCTTAGTGTAATAAGCTGTGGATCTATGCTATTTATGTTATATATTTTCTATTCATACATAATAGAAAGTTATGAAACTTAAAAAAGAGTCTTCTCATTATGAGAAGACTCTTTTAATCTATTTACTTTGTAATAAATTGTTGTGTCCAGTAGTTGCCGCTTTCTACATAACCAACACCGATGTGAGTGAAGCCGTTATTTAAGATGTTTGCACGGTGTCCAGCGCTGTTCATCCAAGCTTGTACCACTTCTTCAGGTGTACGTTGGCCTTGAGCGATGTTTTCACCTGCAGATGTATAAGAAATACCAAATTTCTTCATCATGTCAAACGGAGACCCGTATGTAGGGCTGTTATGATCAAAGTAGTTGTTTTTTTGCATGTCTTCAGACTTAATACGTGCTACTTTGCTTAATTCAGTATCGATTTTTAGTGCTGGTAAACCTTGTTTTGCACGCTCAGCGTTTGTTAATTCAACAACACGTTGTTCGAACTCGCTTAAAGATTTTGCTTCTTCAGCAGGCTTTTGCTCAGCAGGTTTTTGTTCAGCAGGTTTTTGCGTATTGTTGTTTTCAGCAGGCTTTTGAGCTTCTGGTTTTTGCTTTTTCAGGGGGCTTTTGCTCAGCAGGTTTTTGTTCAGCAGGTTTTTGCGTATTGTTGTTTTCAGCAGGCTTTTGAGCTTCTGGTTTTCTTCAGCAGGCTTTTGCTCGGCAGGTTTTTGCTCAGCAGGCTTTTGAGTTTCTGGCTTAGCTGTTGGTTGCTCAGTTACAACATTTTCAGTAGGTTGTTGACCAGGAATGAAGCAGTTTGGTTGGAAGTTTCCTTGTTGCCATTGTGCTAATGATTCAACTCCCATAGATTGTAAGAATGCTTGTAGTTCTTGTTGGCTCATTTGCTTCATCATCACTTTTGAATGCTGAATATTTTGAACCTTTATGTTAGATGGTTGTACTGTTGCAGCTTGTGCATCTAGAGAAGATACTCCTAAAGTAAGAGCTGTTGCAGCAGCTACAGATAATAAAACACGCTTTTTCATGATGTGTGTCCCCCTATATAAAGTTTTAATTTGTTTTCACACGATTTGTTTTTGACAGCCTGTCTGACTGACAAATTCATCGTAGCATACAATTTGCGAGAAAAAAGATGGAAAAAAATTCATAGACTTTAAAATTACCTAATTTATCCTAAGAGAAGAAGGGAGCAAAAATAAGAGAAATATAGAGTATAAAAGGAATTTATAGTGTTTTTATACTTGGTTTTAAGAGGGGGTTTTTGGATAAATTTACCTAAACAGAAAATAAAGAATCCTATTGTATCAATGGTTTGAGCGATTTTTTGAGGAATATAATGGATTGATTTTTACAAAACTGTAATGTTTCTGTTGTTCTTTTTTATAATAAAGTAACATATTTTTAATGTTGTAGCAGACAAAAAAGCGGCTATCTCTTTACATAGACGAAGGAGATAGCCGTTTTCCTAATATTACGTATGTTACGAGTTATTACGAGTTAGTTTCAATTGCTTCTAATAATAAATCCACAATGTGAATTCCTCTCATTTTATGAGAAAGCCCTTCTCGCTCAATACCCAATTTCATTTGTAATAAACAACCTGGATTTGCAGTAACAATGGTTGCTGCGTCTGTTTCATGCACACGGTCCATTTTGTAATCTAGAAATTCCATTGATAACTCTGAATGAACAATATTGTAAATACCAGCAGAGCCACAGCAGCGGTCCGCATCTTTCATTTCTCGATATGTTGCACCTTGGATAGCCTCTAGTAACATACGAGGTTCAGAAGATGTGCGCATAACATTGCGTAAATGACAAGAGTCTTGATACGTAATAACCTGCGGCGTGAGTCGTAAGTCAGTTCGCTTATGGAAGTCTAGTTCTACTAGTATAGCAGTAATATCTTTAATCTTAGAAACAAACTGCTTAGCACATTCAGCCCAATCCGGATCATCTTTTAAAAGATAATCATAGTCTACGAGGTAAGCTCCGCAACCCCCTGCATTCGTAATAATATAGTCGATGTTTAAATCTTCGAATGCTTTTATATTTCGCTTTGCTAATTCTTTTGCTCCACTCTTTTCACCAGCATGTCCATGCAATGCACCGCAGCAACTTTGTGTTTTCGGAATAACAATATCACAACCAGCTAATTGAAGAAGTTTCAGCGTTGCGTTATTTGTTTCTAAAAACATCGTATCCATTAAGCAGCCTGTGAAGAATGCAACTTGTTTTTTCTTTGTACTTTCTGCAGGTAAAAATGAAGGACGATCTTTCATTGCTTTCATTTTAGGGACTTTTGGTAAAACGAGATCCATCGTTGTAAGTGTTTCAGGGAATAACTTCATAATACCTGTTTTATGTGTTAGCGTTTGTAAACCAGAACGTTGATAAAATCCGATTAGTCCGGTTAATGTTCGCATTCGATTTTGATGGGGGAATAATCCTTCAAAAACGACTTTTCGAACAGCTTTCACTGGCATTGAGAATTTTTTATTTTGATTAATAATATCTCGAGCCTCTTCTAATAAATGTCCATAATTTACACCAGATGGACAAACAGGCTCACAAGCACGGCAACCAAGACAAACGTTTAATGTATTTTCAACATCTTCATCTGGTTCGATTAAACCATCAACGACTGCTTTCATTAATGCGATACGTCCGCGCGGTGAATGTGACTCTTTATATCCGGATTGAATGTAGGTAGGACAAGTAGGTAAACAAAAACCGCATCGCATACAGTTAAGTAGCTCATCTTCACTTAATCGTTCTTTAAATTCTTTTTGAATATTTTCTTTATTTAATGTGGTCATCGCTCAACCACCACTCTTTTTCGAGTGTCTTTCGCGAACATTTTTCCAGGGTTCATAATGTTGTTTGGATCGAAAGCTTGCTTTATTCCTTGCATAGCTGCAATACCTTCTTTACCTAATTTCATTTCTAAATATGGAGCTTTCATTGCACCAACACCATGTTCACCAGTAATTGTGCCACCAAGTTCAATTGCTTTCGCAAATATTTCAGCAAAAGCTTGTTCAGCTCGGTGCATTTCTTCTGCATTACGAGCATCTGTCATACAAGTTGGATGTAAGTTACCATCACCAGCGTGTCCAAACGTACAAATAGGAATATTATATTTTTTTGCAATGGCATTAATAGCTTCAACCATTGGAGCGATTTGTGAACGTGGTACAGTCGCATCTTCTAATATTGTAGTAGGTTTTAATCGTGCGAGCGCTGATAGAGCACTACGGCGAGCAGTACGAAGCGCATCTGCTTCTGTTTCATCTTTTGCAATGCGAACATCAACTGCATTCATAGAGCGGCAAACGTTAGCCATGTTTTCAATATCTCGATTGACTACTTCGGGCGGGCCGTCTTGTTCGATTAATAAAATTGCTTTTACGTCAGTTGGTAAACCGATTTGTGCAAACTCTTCTACAACTTCAATTGTCGGTTGGTCTAAAAACTCAAGTGTTGCTGGAATAATTTTATTTGCAATAATAGAAGAAACAGCACGTGCAGCTTCATTAATATCTTCATATAATGCAAGCATTGTTTTCTTTGTTTCAGGCATAGGAACAAGTTTTAATATAGCTTCTGTTACCACGCCAAGTGTTCCTTCAGAACCGATAAATAAACGAGTTAAATCGTAACCAGCTACATCTTTTGCTAATTTACCACCAGTGCGAATAATATCGCCATTTGGTAAGACAAGTTCAAGCCCCATTACATAATCACGTGTTACGCCATATTTCAAACCGCGTAATCCACCTGAGTTTTCATTAATATTGCCGCCGATTGTAGAAATTTTCATCGAGCTTGGATCTGGTGGATAAAATAAACCTTTTTCTTCTACCGCTTTAATAATATCAAGTGTAATGACTCCAGCTTGTACAGTAATTGTTAAGTTTTCTTCATCAATTTCTAAAATATTGTTCATATGGCGGAAAATAAGGACGATACCGCCTTCAAGTGGACATGTACCTGCGCAAAGGTTTGTTCCAGACCCGCGCACATATACAGGGATTTTGTGAGTGTTACATACTTTTAACACTTCAGCTACTTCATTTGTATTACGAGGAGCAATGACTGCATCAGGCATTGCTTGGAAGTTTGGAGTGGCATCATAACTATAAGTTAAACGCCCCATATTGGATGTATCTACATTATCTTCGCCAACAATAGATACGAATGAATGAATAATTTGTTTTTCTAACATTGGAAATCCCCCTCAAACTGTTAACGTGTTTAGTTATAATAAACAACGTGGTAACAGTGCTTTCATTATAATGATAAAAAAGTCGAGGGATTCTTTCTATGTATAATCATCTAAAGATTAATCTGTTTTATCGTTCTTTTTTGTATGATCATCTAATAGGAGGAGTGCGAAGTATAAAACGTTTAAGTCTTTGAATTGTTTTGGATCAAGTCCTGTATGTTCTTCAATCTTTTTTAGCCTGTAATGTAATGTGTTAATGTGTATATGTAATTGTTTAGCCGTCTGTTTATAAGATTGGTTATAATCGATAAATAAGCGCAAAGTATGCATAAGCTCAGGAAATGATACTAAGTTTTCGATGGTACGCTCTAGAAATTGTTCACGCGTTTCGGCAGAAATATCTTGTAAACACATTTCTAAACGTAAATCTTCATTAAATACAATTTTTTTCGTTTCCAATGATACAGAAAGAGCGCGTAATGCTTGTTCGTAACATATGTTCATATTGTTTGAGGTAACTGTTTGTCCAATCCCGATATATAAAGGAATAGAAAATAAAGTTTCGCAGTCTTGTTTTAACCGTTTTAAAAATTGATAAGTTTGCTCTTTGGAGCTCGTTGCTGTAAATAAAATAAAACGATCATTTCCCCAACGAACAAATAGATGCTCTTTTGTTAAAATATTACGTATGTGTTGCCATATTTTACGCTGGAGCATCGTGTCATTTTTGCCAATAGAAAACAAAATAAGTTGTTTTTTCTTATATAAATCAATGCCAAGTGTTTTGGCGCGATCAAGAAAACTCGGGGACCACTCTGTATTTTGAAGCCAATCAAAGACGAAAGCTTCATAAGAACGGTGCTCAAGTTCTAGTTGCTCTAAAAAGTAGTTTTCATGAATTAATAATTCGGTCATCTTACGCAATATTTCGCCGTAGCGTGAAATATTTTCAGGTTCTCCTGTAATTCCAATGACACCAATTACTTCATCATGAAATAATAAAGGAAGATTCATCCCAGCCTTTACACCTTGCAATCGCCTTTCATCTTCTTTTGTAATGATGACGGTTTTCTTTTGTTTGGCGCAGCGGAGTGCACCTTCATGAAATTGACCAATTCTTTCTGTATCTGTACTTGCGATAATAACGCCTTCTATATTAATGATAATAATATTTTCTGTAATTAGTCTGCGTACTTCTCGTACAATTTTATTCGCTAAATCAGGAAATAGCATAATTGACACACCTCAAATTCTATTTGTTGTACATTATATATGTAAATTGAGTAAGAAAGGAAAATTTCACACTTTCCACACATTTATTTGTTATTTTACAATTATAACGAAATCATCCGAAGATGGAGGGAATCTTTTGAGAAAGTATGTTTTTCTTCTCTGTTTTTTATTTCTATTAGTAGGGTGTCAAGGAAGTTCGTATACACCAATTGCTAAAGATAAAAATGTTATTATAACAACGAATATAAAAGAAGGCAGTATTAGTTTTATTGATAAAAAAGATAAAAAGTTAATCACGACATGGGAACTAAATGAGCCAATGGCCGGAATCACACTGCTTCCAAATGGTGAGGAAATACTTGTATACGGTAAGCAATTAGAATATATGTATGTATATTCACTAGCGGAAGGAAGGCAAGTGGGAAAATATAAAACTGGAAAGGGCATTGTAAATGTGGTCGTATCAGAAGATAAAAAACAATTATTTGCTGCCGATCAAAATGTTCAAAAGGTAAGGTTCTTTACGATAAATGGGAAAGAGACAGGAAATGTTTCAACAGGCAAAGGACCTATAACGATGGTAGAGTATCATAATCGGTTATCTGTATTAAACTTTTATGATACGAAACTAACGACAATTGATACGAAGAAAAAAGAGGTTGTTCAATCCTTTATGATTCCACCAGCATCAACAGGAGCAACGATTAGTCCTGATGGGAAAGAAATATGGATTGGCGGACATGGTGATGGAAATCAAGTAAATGAGAAAGTGTTAGTATATTCTTTGCAGGATGGAGAAATGGTACGTTCTTTACATGCTCCATTTATGCCTGTGAATATAACGAAGGATAGTAAGTACGTATATGCATTAAGTCATGGGTCGAATACACTTAGAAAGTTTGATATTAGCACATATAAAGAAATAGCTTCTGTAGAAGTAGGATCAAATCCATTTGCATTTTTGGAGAGCGGAGCAGAAGGATATGTAGCAAGTTATGATAGTGATGAAGTGTGCGTTATGGATATGAAGAATTTGAAAATAAAACAAACAATTAAAGTCGGAAAAGGACCGTTTCAACTCATAGAGAGGGAAGGGAAGGACAATGAATAAATATAGAGTACTAGTTGTAGATGATGAAAGTGATATGAGGCAGCTTGTTGGAATGTATTTGGATAACTTTGGATATGAGTGGGGAGAAGCTGAGAATGGAAAAGAGGCTCTTAAAAAACTAGAAACGGATCATTATGATTTCGTTGTATTAGATATAATGATGCCAGAAATGGATGGACTTTCAGTTTGTAAAGAAATTAGAAAAACGTCAGATGTGCCGATTATATTTTTAACCGCAAAAGGTGAAGAGTGGAATAGGGTGAACGGCTTACGTATGGGAGCAGATGATTATATTGTAAAACCGTTTAGTCCGGGTGAATTAGTTGCCCGTATGGAAGCTGTGCTAAGAAGATATACAAAACAAGAACAGCAAGAAGAGATTCAATTTGGACCAATTCTTATCAATGAAAAAAGTAGAAGAATCGAGGCGGATGGTGAGTCGATTTCTCTTACTGTAAAAGAGTTTGATTTACTATATTTTCTTTGCCAGCATACAGGACAAGTATTTAGCCGGGAGCAATTACTTGAAAAGGTATGGGGATATGATTATGCCGGAAGTACAAGAACAGTAGATACGCACGTGAAAACGATGCGCTTGAAGCTTGGAGAAAGTGGAAACTACATTCAAACTGTTTGGGGTGTAGGCTATAAATTCGAGGTGTAACGTATGTTTACAATGGTACAAAAACTTTGGCTTACAGTAGTATGTGCAGTATGTGTAACAGTGTCCTTTCTTTATTTCGTATCTTTATACTCGTATGAAAAACTATACGTTGATAATTTAAAAGGTTCATTAGTAATGGAAGGAAAAAATCTTGCTGCCCAATATGATAAGCACGAAGGAATATCAACTTTTGAAGAGAAAGTAAGATCGTTTGATCAAATATCTAGTTCAGACGTTATTTTCGTGTCTAATCCGCGTGATTTAAGTGCATGTTTGCCTTTTGATGTGCATCATCATTCCCTTATAAGTGAAAGAGATAGGCAAACGCTATTAGATGGGAAAACTGTGACAAAAATAGGATATGAAGAACATTTTGACCGTAATATTATGGGGGTTGTCATCCCTGTATTGGAAAATAAAAAATTAGTCGGAATTGTCTATTCGTATATTCCTTTAAAAAGTATAAAAGATTTAATCTATGATATGGGTCTTATTTTAGCACCGTTAGCAATTGCTATGATTTTAATTACTATATGGGTTGGAAGAAAAATTATAATTGCAATTACGAAGCCACTTTCGCAAATGGAACGGGTTGCAAATCATTTGGCTACGGGAGATTTCTCGGAGCGGATTACAGTTTCTTCAGAGGATGAAATTGGACGGTTAGGAAAAGCATTTAATAAAATGGCCAATTCATTAGAAACAGAAGATGTAAAGCGTAAGGAATTTTTAGCAAATGTTTCGCATGAACTTAGAACACCACTTAGTTATATAAAAGGGTATAGCGAGGCTATTTTAGATGGCGTTGCCAAGGGACCGCAGCAGGAAAAAGTAACGCAGCTAATTCATAAAGAAGCAGGTCGTATGCAGCGTCTCGTTCATGACTTGTTAGACTTAGCACAATTAGAAGGTGAGCACTTTCCGTTAAAGAAGCAACCTATCGTTTTTTCACAGCTGATTGAAGACGTATTAGATACGTATGAGATTAAGTTTATAGAAAAGGAACTTCATATTTCAACCAATTTAAATCCAGAGATCATTGTCATGATTGATGAGGATCGTATGCAACAAGTGCTTCATAATGTGTTAGATAATGCGATACGGTATACAAATCAAAACGGAAATATCGTTATAACTTTAGAGCAAATCGATGATTACTGTGAATTGAAAATAAAAGATACAGGAATTGGCATTGATATAGAGCATTTGGAGAATCTTGGGGAACGCTTTTACCGAGTTGATAAAGCGAGAAGTCGTCAACACGGTGGAACAGGTTTAGGCCTTGCTATTGTGAAACAAATTGTTCATATACATGGTGGACATTGGAAAATTGAAAGTGAAAAAGATAAGGGAACAACGGTTATTATTAAACTGAATGTACAGGATGAGGGGGGCATGTTCTAATTTTTAGGACATGTTCTTTATATTGAAGAAAATATTTATCCCGCTATTTGCCGGACAGTAAGACCCTCACCTCAAAATTCAACGGAAGCAAAGAAGTTAGGTGGAGGCCCTGCTGTCCGTAAAAGCCCGATTGGTGAGGGCTAATAATCAGTGGGGGATGAACAAAACCCCTACTGATTAAAGTTTCACTTTATACGTAAAAATATAAATTAATATGTAATAAATATCGAAAATTTGACTATTTTATGAACAAAACATTTGTACTTCTTATCAATTCGGTCTAAAATAGTTATGATGCAAAGTTCTTATAAATCGTTTCAATTGTTGTTTGGAAGATACTGAGGTGATTTAACTGGAGTACAAATCTATTAAACCGAAAAAAATTTACGAAGAAGTATCTGAAGCTATTTTAACAATGATTAAAAATGGTACGTTAAAACCTGGTGACAAACTACTCCCTGTGCATCAATTAGCTGAGCAGTTTCAAGTTGGTAGATCTGCTGTTCGTGAAGCGCTAAGTGCGCTAAGAGCGATGGGCTTAATTGAGATGAAACAAGGAGAAGGTACATATGTGAAGAACTTCGATTCTTCTTCATTAACGAAATCATTAAACAATAGATTATTAATGAAGAAAGAAGATATTTTGAATTTATTAGAAGTACGAAAGGTGCTTGAAGTGGGGGCAGTTCGAGTAGCGGCGGCAAAACGTACGGAAGATAATTTACAAAATATGAAACATTGGTTAGATGAAATGGCAAAGAGCATTGGAGATGAAAAGGCTGGCGAAAAAGCCGATTTTCAATTCCATATGGGAATTGCAGAGTCTTCGCATAATAACATTTTGCTTGAACTCATGAATCATGTTTCAGAGATGATTGCTGAAACGATTGGTGAATCAAGACGCATTATTTTATATGGTGAACAAACGACATCAGAACGACTTATAGAAGAGCATCAAGTTATATATGATGCGGTGTTAAAACAAGATGTAGAATTAGCGCAGCAAGCAATGCTAGATCATTTAACAAATGTAGAACATATTGTCACAGGTAAAAACGATATAAATTCGTAATTTAATCTTTTAAAAATTTAATTTTCTGATAAAATAGAGAAAGATTAAGTAAGCGTTTTCTTTAGAAGAGGGAGAGGATAGGCCATGGTTGAGCCTATTTCTTCTCTACTCAGTCATCTGATGACCATATGTTTGTTGGCGAAGTTGTAAAAAGGGGGAGTAATAGTTATGAAAGTTACTTTATTTGTTACTTGTTTAGTCGATATGTTCGAAACAAATGTCGGCAAAGCAACAGTTGAAGTGTTGGAGCGTTTAGGTTGTGAAATTGAATTTCCAGAAGCACAAGTTTGTTGTGGCCAGCCTGCTTATAATAGTGGCCATGTAGAAGCAGCAAAAGAAGCGATGAAACATATGATTGAAACTTTCGAAGATGCAGAATATATCGTTACGCCATCTGGTTCGTGTGCGACAATGTTTCATGAGTATCCGCATGTTTTCAAAGATGATCCAAAGTGGGCTAAACGTGCACAAAAAGTTGCTGATAAAACCTATGAATTTACACAGTTTATTGTAGATGTTTTAAAAGTTACAGATGTTGGTGCAAGTTTACCAGGGATAGCCACTATTCATAAATCATGTCATATGACACGTATGCTCGGAATAAAAGAAGCACCAGGAATTTTATTATCAAATGTAAAAGGATTAACTGTGAGAGATTTACCAAACGTGCAAAATTGTTGCGGGTTTGGGGGAACGTTTTCAGTTAAGATGACTCCAATTTCTGAGCAAATGGTAGACGAAAAAGTAGATAGTGTAATGGAAACAGGTGCAGATTATTTAATCGGTGCAGATTGTGGGTGTTTGTTAAACATTGGCGGACGTATTGAGCGTTTAGGAAAAGAAGTAAAAGTAATGCATATTGCTGAGGTACTGAATAGTCGCTCATGAAGGGGGAACATAAGCTATGTCTATGAAAATCAGTGAGAAAAAATTTAATGATCGCGTTGGTGATGGAATTCAAGATTCGTTTATGCGCGGAGCAGTTTCTTCTGCACAAACGCGTTTATATACGAATCGCTTAAAAGCCGCAGATGAATTAGGAAACTGGGAAGAGTGGCGAGAACTAGGTGAACAAATCCGTCAACATACGTTAGAAAATCTTGATTATTATTTAATGCAGTTAAGTGAAAATGTATCAAAAAGAGGCGGACACGTGTACTTTGCGAAGACGAAAGAGGAAGCAGCAAAGTATATTCAAGACGTTGCCAAAAAGAAACAAGCGAAAAAAGTAGTAAAATCAAAGTCGATGGTAACAGAAGAAATCAGTATGAATCATGCGCTTGAAGAGATTGGCTGTGAAGTGTTAGAGAGTGACTTAGGAGAGTATATCTTGCAAGTAGATAACGATCCACCTTCACATATTATTGCACCTGCACTTCATAAAAATAGAACGCAAATTCGCGATGTATTTAAAGAAAAGCTAGGCTATGAAAATTCTGATGACCCGTATGAAATGACAAAGTTTGTTCGTAAACAACTTCGTGAGAAATTTATGGATGCAGAAATTGGTGTAACTGGTTGTAATTTTGCTGTTGCAAATACTGGCTCTCTTTGTCTAGTAACGAATGAAGGTAATGCAGATCTTGTTATGTCAATTCCGAAAACACAAATTGCGGTAATGGGTATGGAACGTATGGTTCCGACAATGGAAGAATTAGATGTTTTAGTTGGTTTACTATGTCGTAGTGCAGTAGGTCAAAAATTAACAAGTTATGTAACGGTAGCAGGACCAATTCAAGAAGAGGAAGTTGATGGACCTGAAGAATTCCATTTAGTTGTTGTTGATAATGGTCGCTCTCAAATTCTGGGATCTGAATTCCGTTCAGTATTACAATGTATTCGTTGCGCTGCTTGTGTTAATGTATGTCCTGTATATCGTCACGTTGGTGGACATTCATATGGATCGATTTACTCAGGACCAATCGGTGCGGTATTAACACCGCTTCTAGGTGGATATGATGATTACAAAGAGCTTCCTTATGCATCTAGTTTATGCGGAGCATGTACAGAAGCTTGTCCAGTAAAAATTCCATTGCATGATTTATTATTAAAACATCGTCAAGTTATTGTTGAGCAAGAAGGTCGTGCACCACTTGCAGAAAAACTAGCGATGAAAATGTTTAGTATGGGTGCTTCTTCAGCTGCTTTATATAAAATGGGGTCAAAAATGGCACCAGCGGCAATGAGTCCATTTACATCTGGTAATCGTGTATCAAAAGGTGTTGGACCACTTAAAAACTGGACGGATATTCGGGAATTCCCAGCTCCAAGTAAAGAGCGATTCCGTGATTGGTATAAAGATCATAAGAAAGGCGGGGATAAATAATGACAGGATTAATTCAAAACCGTGATGCCTTTCTAGATAACATTGCAAAAGAACTTGGGCGCGCGCGTAAAACAGAAGATGTAGAGCGACCAGTATGGAAAAGTAATGTGAATATAGAAACGTTAAAAGATTGTTCACAAGAAGAATTACTAGAAGTGTTTAAAAAGCAATGTACAAACATTCATACAACTGTAGTAGAAACGACAAATGACCGATTAGGTGAAGACCTTCAAAAAGTAATCATGGAAAACGGCGGTGGACCTATTTTATTATCAGCAGATGATCGTTTTGATGCATATGGTTTAACATCTTTATTTAAAGAAGAACTTCCAAAGCGAGACGTTGAAGTAAACGTATGGGATCTAGAGAGAAAAGACGAAAATATGCGTTTAGCTGAAAAAGCGAATATTGGTATTGCATTTAGTGATTATACATTAGCTGAATCTGGTACAATTGTTGTACAAAGTCATAAAGGGCAAGGACGTTCTTTACACTTTTTACCGACTGTATATTTTGCTATTATTCCACGTGAAACACTTGTGCCTCGTATTACACAAGCAGTTCAGGATATGAACTTACGCGTAGAAAATGGGGAGACAGCGGCATCTTGTATTAACTTTATTACAGGGCCAAGTAACTCGGCTGACATTGAGATGAATCTTGTTGTCGGAGTACATGGACCATTAAAAGCAGTATATTTCATCGTATAAAAGAGGGGAAAGCAGGCCAGAAAATGGCCTGCTTTTTAGTAGAATAAAGGATAATATGAAGTAGAAGTTCTCTCCTTTTTTTGCTATGTTTTTTGGGAAAGGAGAGGAAGGGATGTTCACTTATTTATATGCACTGTTAGCAGGGATGGTGTTTGGTTCTTTTTTTATGCTAGTTGCGATGAGGGTTCCATTAGGTGCGTCTATTATTACCCCGCGTTCACATTGTTATTATTGCAAATATGTGCTAAGGCCAAAAGAACTAATCCCCATCATTTCATTTTATATACAAAGAGGCTGTTGTACGAATTGTAAGAGGAAAATTCCAATTATGTATGTAGCATTTGAATGTATAACAGGAAGTATATTTCTTCTTACCGTGTATATGATTGGAATAGAACGAGAGCTTATTATCATTTTATCCCTTTTTTCGCTACTTCTTATTATTTCAGTTACAGATTACTTATATATGTTAATTCCTGATTGTATTTTAATTTCGTTTGCCGTTTTACTCATTCTTGAAAGTGTTTTTGTACAATTAGTTACTTGGACAGATAGTATAGTTGGTAGTGGTGTTATATTCATTTTGTTATATTGCATGCAAAAGATATATCCAGAAGGGCTTGGCGGAGGTGATATAAAACTACTTTCGTTACTTGGGTTTATAGTAGGAGTGAAAGGCGTTTTTATCATTTTATTTTTAGCATCTTGTTTCAGTCTTTGTTTCTTTGGGGTGGGTATCGTATTAAAACGTATAGAAGTACGAAAACCAATTCCATTTGGTCCTTTTATTAGTCTTGGGGCAATATGTTATGTATTGGCCGCATATTCAAATTAGAGAGGGAATAGAAAATGAACGTATATATGGATGATCAAAGAAGTTGCCCGTTCGGGTATGTGCCCGCAACTACAGTAGAATGTGCTTTGCAAATGGTTCGGGATTATGATGTGAATATTCTTTCCCTTGATTTTAATATGGGGTGGGGAGCAAAAAATGGACTGGATTTTGTAGAAGCTTTTTGTACAGAGGGGTTATATGTAAATGAAATTCACCTTCATACGAATGATATCATCGGTATGCACAAGATGAAACAGAGAATGGATAAGGGAAAGGAAGAAGGAGAAATTAATCCTCACCTTGTTGTTAAATACGTGGGAAGCTAAAAACTCCAAAGTAAAACTTTGGAGTTTTTAATGTTTCATATGTGCTTGTAAAGGAATAATCTCTTCTTGTTGAGCTGCTGCGATTTCAGTTTCTTCCTGTTGAACTTCAGGTGTTTTTTTTGTTAAGTAGTGGTATACCATACCGACAAATACTGATCCGCCAATAATGTTACCGATTGTAACAGGAATTAAGTTATGAATAGCACCTGAAAAAGAAATTGTCTCAGGATGTGGTGAAACTAAAGATAAAGCAAAGAGTGACAAGTTTGCAATACTATGTTCGTAACCAGATAAGAAGAATGTGAAAACAAGTAGCATCATGACCATTATTTTTGCCGTGTCGCCTTTAACCTGAGATGGTAAGAAGCAAGCAAGACATACGAGCCAGTTACATAAAATGGCTTTAAAGAATAACTGCATTGTAGGTGTGTTCATCTTTCCTTCAACGACTTTATTCATTAGGTGACCGTGATCAATTGCTTCAAAAATTCCAGTTGCGTAAAATAGTAAGGCAAAGAATAACGCGCCGGCTAAGTTACCTGCATAACAAGCAACCCAGTTACGAAGTGTATCAGAAATCGTTGTTTCTTTTCTTAAAGTTGCTACAGTAAAGTACATTGTGTTTCCAGTAAACAATTCAGCACCGCCATATATAATAAGTACGAGAGCAATCCCGAAAAACATAGAAGCAGCTAAATAAGTTGCTGGTGAATCTGCAATGTGAAAAAAGTTACCTAATTTAAAACATAGTACAATAATAAAACCGATATAAATACCCGCAAGTGCAGCACGAATGAAATATTGCATTGGGTTTGTATCTAGCATTTTCTTTTTGCTTTTAGCCAGTTTGACAACATAATCTAGTCCTTGTTCTAGCATGAGTAATACGCTCCTTTAGTAAATCTTCTATAAATACTCCTTATATGAATAAAGTACATGGAATTGTTCTCACTTTCAATAAGTTTGTGCAATGTTTCACAAAAAGGACATACATACGTTAAGAAAACGTTTACAAAGGGTAGTATAATGGAATTTTTTCTGGACATTGAGAGGAAGAAAGGAAAAAGAAAAAGCGCTGTAATTACAGCGCTTTTTCGTCTAAATTCTTTTCTACTTTTACTTCTACTTCTTTTGAGAAGAACCAACCACCAACTGCGATTCCGACTAATACAATCCAGAATGTAAGCTTCCACGGAGTGGATTCTGGGAATGAATGTGGAATTACATTTAATGCAGGGTGTGCTAATGTATAAACTGCTAGCTTCACACCAACCCAACCTACAATTAAGAATGCTGCAGTTTCAAGTCCTGGTTTACGTTTTAAGATTTGTACGAATGCAGTTGCTGCAAATCGCATAATGATTAATCCGATAAGTCCACCTACAAAGATAACAACGAATTGCCCAGTATCTAGACTACCAATTGTACCTAATCCTGTTTTTGGTAAAGTCATTGCTAGTGCAACCGCAGCTAAAATTGAATCAACTGCGAAGGCGATATCAGCAACTTCAACTTTAAATACAGTCCACCAGAAGTTCTCTTGTTTTTTCTTTGCTTCTTTTTCTTCTGTTTCTTCATCTGTATTCTTTTTAACATATGTTTTAAATAAGTGATTACCAGCGATAAACATAAGGTAGATGGCACCGATTGCTTGCACTTGCCATACATCGACTAAGAACGAAATCATAAATAACGATCCAAATCGGAAAACAAATGCCCCCGCTAATCCGTAAAATAGTGCTTTCTTTCGTTTTTCTTCTGGTAAATGTTTTACCATAATTGCAAGAACAAGAGCGTTATCAGCCGCTAAAATCCCTTCAAGTGCAATTAGGATGAGTAATACCCAACCATACTCCAATAATAATGATACATCCATGTACATTCTCCTCTCATCTCTATAAGTTCTAAATAAGTGAAGAATTTCCCCACTATTTAGTTTCCCCATACTCCTGCCTATTAACTTTGGAAGAATTTGGAAATGAATACAAAAAAGACCTCTGCCGTTAATAGGCAAAGGTCTTGCTAGACATATGTAATAAAAATGCCAACAAAGCCGGAAGAACTAAGTTCTACGTAATGACGACTTTGTTTCCAAGAAATATTCTTGGACGCTACTCCCCTTTGGAGATATGTTATTGTATTCTCATTATATGGATAATTGATACGGTTGTCAACCTGTTAAAATATCTTCATTAGGATATTTTATTTTCCGGTTCTTTTTACGAGCAAATGAAAAAGCCAATGTTAAAGGCCCCATTTTGCCAAAAAACATCATAAAGATAATAATAGCTTTTCCGATTATAGTTAAGTGGGGTGTTAAGTTCATACTGAGGCCAACAGTCCCGAATGCTGAAAATACTTCGAAAGCACTCATCAATAGAGGAACTCGCTCAGTAATACTCAAAATTAAAATAGCAAAAAAGATAAATGAAATGGAAATAATAGTAATGGTTAATGATTTGACAATGAGAGTATCTTTAATGGATTTTTTAAATACGACAATATCCTCTTGTTCTTGTAAAAATTTAAATACGCCAAAAAATATGATTAAAAATGTTGTTAACTTAATCCCACCACCCGTTGAAGCACTACCAGCACCAATAAACATAAGGAGCATCATTAATAGGAGGGAAGGTTTTGACAATGTAGAAATATCAACAGTATTAAACCCGGCAGTTCGTGTTGAAATTGCTTGAAAATAAGAGGCCATTCCTTCTTCAAATGGGGTAAAACCTCTCATAGAAAGGGAGTTATGGAACTCGAATATAAAAATAAAAAGGGTAGCAATAATGTTGACGATTAGAGTAGAAGTGAGCATAAGTTTTGAATGTAGTGTAAGGTTTTTAAAGTTTTTCTTTCTTTTTATGTCTACAATTACTGTAAAACCAATTCCACCTAAAATGATTAGAGAGGAAATGACGAAATTGACAAGAATGCTATGAGAATGGGACATTAAATTATCGCTCCACACAGAAAAACCAGCATTGTTAAAGGCTGAGATTGAATGGAAAAAACTATAATAGATCCCTTTGGCAACCCCATATTTGGGTACCCATTCAAAAGAAAGAATTAAAGTAGCGATACATTCGACTGTAAAAGAGAATAAAAATAATGCTTTGGCAAGACGGATAACGCCGCCGATATTCGTTTGATTTAATGCTTGTTGTAATAAAATACGGTTTTGAAGACCGATTTTTCTTCCGAGCATAATAGCAATTAAGACCGCAAAGCTCATAATGCCAAGCCCGCCAACTTGTATAAGCGTTAAAATGACACATTGTCCAAATAAAGTAAACACTTTTCCAGTATCCACAACACCAAGCCCAGTAACAGTACAAGCGGAAACGGTTGTAAATAAGGCATCGAGCCATGAAATGGACGTTGTCGTAGCAATTGGCAGTTTTAATAAGCATGTGCCGACAACTGATAATACAATAAAAGATAAAGTAAGAACGCGGGGAGGGCTCATGCTAATATTAATCCGTTTCATGTCACATATTGCTCCTTTCGTTTTGCTTTGATTAGTATGTGAAAAAGCACTATTATGTATGTTGAAAATAGAAAGAGGCAGATAATATCTGCCTCTAAGCCATATGTTATATAATTATCCACGTAATTGTTGTTGAGCTAAAGCAACAAGACGTTTTGTTACTTCACCGCCAACTGAACCGTTAGAACGAGATGCTGTATTAGAACCTAAGCTTACACCAAATTCTTGTGCAATTTCATATTTAAATTGTTCAAGCGCTTGTTCTGCACCTGGAACTAATAATTTGTTTGTTTTTACCATGTTGATACACATCCTTATGAGTAGTCCAGTTCAGCTAAGTTCTTATCTAAACTGGTAACGTTATTTTATGTGGAAATGACATACTCATACGCGGAAGTAATCGGTGCGATTAGAAGTTCTTGGATAGAAAAAAAGAGTAGCAACTTTGCTACTCTTTTTTTAGTATTGTCGCTGTTCCTTCCACGACAATATCATCTGATTGATTATATATGTTTGTTTGCAACGTAATGATTTTTTTATCGTCACGCTTCTTAATAACCTCTGCCACAACGCGAAGTGTATCACCGATTTTGACAGGGGCACGGAATGAAACATTTTGGGATAAATAAATCGTATTTTTGCCTGGGAGTTTCGTTCCAAGGATGGTAGAAATAAAACTCGAAACGAGCATACCGTGAGCAATACGTTCTTTAAACATTGTCGTTTTTGCAAAAGAATCTAAAATGTGAATAGGATTCACATCTCCAGTCAATTTTGCAAAATTGATAACATCTTCATCTGTAATTGTTTTTGTAAGGGATGCTTGATCACCGACTTGAATCTCATCATAACGAAGCTCCGGAACAGTTTGTGCTTCTTGAAATGGATTCATTTTGTCCTCCTTCTTTTCCATATCGAAAAATGTTAGCCATCTTGATGTAGTAGGAGGAAGAAAGAGTTTTGTTTGTGCTGCAGTTAGCTCCCACATTTTTCTTACTTGATGGAAGTAAATAGATTTTTTGAGTTTTCCTCGAACTTTTTTGCGAGTTCCAACTGTTTTGACTTGAACTCTTCCAAAAAACCCTCTAACTGTTTTTGAGCCTCTTCACGTTGTAATTGTTGTTGCTCAATAATTTGTTTTGTTGTTTCTTCAAATTGACCGCTTGTTTGTGTAAGAATTGACAAAGATGTTTTTGTAGGAGAAACAGTAAGCTGCTGCATATGAGCAGAAAGTTCTTTCCACTTGTCTTGCCACTCGTTAATTTGATCATTTAAGGAGTTACCAGTTAATTGTTTCACGTAATCTGTATATTGGTTATTGAACTGAGCAGTGATTTGTTGTAGTTCTTTTTCTAGTTCATCTACTCCTGATGTTAATTTATGCAAAGCGTCTTGTTGTTGTTTTAATGTTTCTAAAGTAAGTTGCTCTAATTGTTTCCCAGCTGAAGAAAAAAGGGAAAGTGATTGAGACCAGTTTTTCCAAAATGCATCGACTAATTCGTATGGTTTAGTTTCCATTGTTTGACCCCCAAATGTTTTTTTACATATTGTGAACGCAGATTACTCTGCTGTACCACCAGGTGAAGATGAAGAATCCTTTTCATCCTTTTCTGGAGAAGTAGAAAATGGAAAGAATGCATTGGTGTATAACGTGAAAAACGTCCGCAACATATTTTGATAATGTTCAAAAGAAGTCGCACATGTTGTTAAATATTGCTCTCCATATTCAGTTAAAGAATAAATTCTTTTTGCCGGCCCTCCATCGCTTGTATCCCAAGTAGAAGAAATAAGGTTTTCTTTTTCTAATTTGCGTAGTGTTCTATAAACATTACCTTGGTCAACAGAAGAAAAGCCGATATCCATTAGCATTTGAATAAGTTTGTAACCATGAAGACTCCAGTCTTTTAGACAGAGAAGTAAGAAGGGAACTAAGAAGTTTTTTGGCATGGAGTTTGGTTGTTTCGCTTGGTTGTTCTCCAAACTTTCGCGTTGTTCTGGTTCATTTTGTAGCATGATTGTGCATCACCTCATGAATCAGTTAGATGGAATTCTTTGCTTATAAGTGCAATTTACACCTATCTGTTTTTAAAGTCAACACATTTGTTAGAAAATAGAAAAAAATAAAATATAGACTTGAAGTTTTATTCAGAATATTAGAAAATAGTGAATAGGTTGAATTGTTTCAAAAAAGAAAAAGGGAGTGTAGGTAAAGTGATTGATCAAAAATTCGATCCACTACAAGCATGGAAAAATGCTTATGAACAAACCGAAACATTTTGGGGAAAAGCGCTCAATGAAACAATTAAAACAGAAGAATATTCTGCTTGGATGGGCAGCGTTCTAGATTTGAATTTGTTTTATCAAAAAGCATTAAATGATACGACAAAAAACTATTTAGAACAAGTAAATGTGCCGACGAAAGAGGATATCGCAAGAGTGGCTACGCTTGTTATTAACTTAGAAAATAAAGTAGATAACATTGAGGAGTTTCTAGAGGAGAAAGTAGATTCTTTAGGACAAGCTCCTACATTAAAGCGTGATGTGACAAAAGTGAAACAAGATATTCGTACGCTTGAAACAAAAGTAAATCAAATTTTAGAATTGCTAGAAAAGCAAAATGCAGTACTAGCTAAACTACAAGTACCTGTAAAAGAAGAGATAAAGCCTGCGAATAAGCCGGAAAATAAAAAATGATAAAAGCGCTTGTTTATAACAGGCAAAAGAGAGAGGGAGAATCTCTTTTCACATGTAAACGGCGAAACATAATTATATAGGGACTCTACAGTATGAGTACCAAAATGATTCATAACAATCGTTCACAAATTCATTTAAGGGGGAAAAGAAATGGTTCAATTAAATGGAAAAGTAGCAATCGTAACAGGTGGAGCAAAAGGGATTGGAAAAGCAATTACAGTAGCGTTAGCACAAGAGGGCGCTAAAGTTGTTATTAACTATAATAGCAGTAAAGAAGCAGCTGAAAACTTAGTAAATGAACTAGGAAAAGACGGACATGACGTTTATGCAGTGCAAGCGGATGTTTCTAAAGTAGAAGATGCAAACCGACTTGTAGAAGAAGCTGTGAATCATTTTGGTAAAGTTGATATTCTTGTTAATAATGCTGGTATTACAAGAGATCGTACATTCAAAAAGTTAAATCGTGAAGATTGGGAGCGCGTAATTGACGTGAATTTAAGTAGCGTATTTAATACGACAAGCGCGGTTCTTCCATACATAACGGAAGCGGAAGAAGGAAGAATTATTAGCATTTCTTCTATTATTGGTCAAGCAGGTGGATTTGGCCAAACAAACTACTCAGCAGCAAAAGCGGGTATGTTAGGATTTACAAAATCATTAGCGTTAGAACTTGCAAAAACAAATGTCACTGTAAATGCAATTTGCCCAGGATTTATTGATACTGAAATGGTAGCAGAAGTGCCAGAAGAAGTACGTCAAAAAATCGTTGCAAAAATCCCGAAAAAACGTTTTGGTCAAGCTGATGAAATTGCAAAAGGTGTAGTATACCTATGCCGTGACGGTGCGTATATCACAGGTCAGCAATTAAACATTAACGGCGGATTATATATGTAATGAAGTAAGAAAAAAGTGCATATCCATAGCAGGAATGCACTTCTTTTTTTAAGAAGGAAATCGACCAAAAAGGAGATAAAAAAATGACTACATTCGCAACAGAATGGGAAAAGCAATTAGAGCTATACCCAGAAGAGTACCGAAAAGCATACCGCCGAGTGAAAAGGGCGAGTGAAATTTTATTACGTGAACCAGAGCCGCAAGTAGGATTAACGCCGAAAGAGGTTATTTGGACGAAGAATAAGACGAAGCTTTATCGCTACATTCCAAAACAAGAAAAAACACAAAGAGTTCCAATTCTGTTAATATATGCTCTTATCAATAAACCATATATTATGGATTTAACTCCTGGAAATAGTTTAGTGGAATATCTAGTGGATCGTGGTTTTGATGTGTATATGCTTGATTGGGGCACATTTGGTTTAGAAGATAGTCATTTGAAATTTGATGATTTCGTGTTTGATTATATTGCAAAAGCAGTAAAAAAAGTAATGCGAACTGCAAAATCGGACGAGATTTCTTTACTTGGTTATTGCATGGGTGGAACGCTAACTTCTATTTATGCAGCACTTCATCCGCACATGCCAATTCGTAATTTAATTTTCATGACAAGTCCTTTTGATTTCTCTGAAACAGGATTGTATGGTCCTTTGTTAGATGAGAAATACTTCAATTTAGATAAAGCGGTTGATACATTTGGAAATATTCCGCCAGAAATGATTGATTTCGGAAACAAAATGTTAAAACCAATTACGAACTTTGTCGGTCCATATGTTGCTTTAGTAGATCGTTCAGAGAATGAGCGCTTCGTCGAAAGCTGGAGATTGGTTCAAAAGTGGGTTGGTGATGGTATTCCGTTCCCAGGTGAATCATACAGACAGTGGATTCGTGATTTTTATCAAAATAATAAACTGGTTAAGGGTGAACTCGTTATTCGCGGACAAAAGGTAGACCTTGCAAATATTAAGGCGAATGTCTTAAATATTTCCGGGAAACGTGATCATATTGCTTTGCCATGTCAAGTAGAAGCATTACTAGACCATATTTCTAGCACAGATAAACAATATGTATGTTTACCGACAGGGCATATGTCTATCGTTTACGGTGGAACAGCTGTAAAACAAACATATCCGACGATTGGAAATTGGCTTGAAGAGCGTTCTAATTAAAAATAAAAAATCCAACTAGCCTATGTTAGTTGGATTTTTTTATGGAAAATAACAAAACATAGAAAGGAGAAACTTATATTTTAGGAGTATAATTATGAAACTTATGAATGGTAAGTTGTTTTGGAATACAGGAGTTTCTGTACCTTGTTATCCACTGTTAGAAAATGATATGATATGTGATGTGCTCGTAGTCGGAAGCGGCGAAGCTGGTGCTCATATAGCGCATTCGTTAGCGAAAATTGGCATGAGTGTTACGCTTATTGAAAAAAGAGCAATTGGGTGTGGTAGCACAGCTGCTAATACAGGTTTACTACAATTCCTTCATGATAAATCGTTAACCTCCCTTATCCATACATTTGGTAAAGAAAAAGGGGTACGAGCATATAAGCTTTGTTATGAAGCGCTAAGAACAATGGAAGAGGTTATACCGACTCTTGATATTGATCCCCATTTTATTCCGCGAAATAGTTTATATTATGCAAGTAAAAGTGAGGATGTCTCATTTTTACAAGAGGAATATAATACGTTACAGAATTATGGATTTCCAGTTGAATATTTTACAGAAGCTGATATTAAGAAACGTTATTCTTTTGCAAAACAAGCAGCGTTATATACGCAAGGTGATGCTGAGGTGAATCCGTATTTATTAGCGCATAGTTTTTTGCATAAAGCAAACCAAATAGGAGCTAATATATATGAACATACAGAGGCAATACATATAAAAAAACGCCAAAATGATTTAATTTGTTACACGAAAACAGGAAATCAAATTGTAGCAAAGAATATTATTATGGCGACAGGTTATGAAGCGCTTTTTGGAAAGAAAGAAAAAAATACAACAGTAGAAACTTCTTATGCAATTGTAACAAATGAAATAGATCAGTTTGAAGGCTGGCATGAGCGATCGTTAATTTGGGAAACGGAACGGCCTTACTTATATTTTCGAACGTATCGAAACCGCATTATTGTAGGCGGATTAGATGAAGCGATGCAAATTCAAACAATCGGTGATACGAAATTATTGCATAAGCGTGATATCCTTATTAATATTGTAAAAGAGATGTTCCCGCAGTATAAAAATATACAGGCAGACTACTATTGGGCAGCCGCATTTGGTGGTACTCATGATGGTCTCCCCATTTTAAAAGAAGACGAAAAGATACATAATTTGTTTTACGCATTGCCGTATGGAGGTAATGGAACTGTATATGGAATGGTCTTTGCCAAATTATTTGAACAGTTATTTACAAATAAAGAAAGGGAAGATTTTTCTTTATTTAATCGATAGAAAAAAGGTAGCGAAGTGATGGAATGAGAGATATAAAAAAGTTTTTACAAAAATTACGTCCAGTACAACTCATTGTTTTATTTTATTTATTAGCAGTAGTTGTATCGGTAATCTTGCTTAGTTTACCGTTTGTTACGAAACCTGGTGTGAAATGGACATTTATAGATGCCCTTTTTACATCGGTTAGTGCGGTAAGTGTTACGGGGCTGTCTGTTATTACGATTTCAGATACGTTTACTACAGCAGGAATTATTGTTTTAGCCCTTATTTTACAATTAGGCGGCTTAGGAATTATGGCGCTTGGTACATTTGTTTGGATCATTACGGGGAAAAAGATTGGTTTGCAAAGAAGAAGATTAATTATGGCAGACCATAATCAAGGAAATTTATCGGGTCTTGTAGAATTGATGCGTTCTATTTTAATTGTAATTATTTCGATAGAACTTATTGGAGCAATCCTATTAGGTACAAGATTTTTACTTTACTTTCCGACTTGGCAAGAAGCTTATTTTCACGGTTTCTTTGCAGCAGTTAGTGCGACTACGAACGGTGGATTTGATTTAACAGGACAATCGTTAATTCCGTATAAAAAAGATTATATTGTTCAAATGATTCATATGTTACTAATTATTTTAGGGGCGATTGGTTTCCCTGTGCTAATGGAAGTGAAGCAATTCCTTAGTAAAAGAGGACAACAATTATTTCGTTTTTCATTATTTACAAAATTGACGACAACAACATTTTTTGCACTCGTTGTTGTTGGTACAATTATGATTTTTTTACTGGAGAGAAATCACTTTTTAGTAGGAAAGTCATGGCATGAAACGGTATTTTATACATTATTCCAATCTGTGACGACGCGAAGTGGTGGACTTGCTACGATGGATATACGTGAATTGTCACAACCGACGCTTTTATTTATGAGTATATTAATGTTTATAGGGGCATCTCCAAGTTCGGTTGGGGGCGGAATACGTACAACTACATTTGCTGTTAGTATATTGTCACTATACACCTTTGCAAGGGGCGGTAGAACAGTTAGAGTCTTCAAACGTCAGCTACATGAAGAGGATGTACTAAAAGCATCTGTCGTTATGACGATGGGGATTTTGTTATGTGCTACTGCGCTATTCATTTTATCTATTACGGAAAATGTACCGCTTATGAGCTTAATTGTTGAAGTTTGTTCTGCTTTCGGAACGACGGGACTATCAACAGGTGTTACGCCTGATTTAACAACTGTTGGGAAACTTGTACTCATTGTGCTTATGTTTATCGGACGCGTTGGTATTTTAACATTTATTTTAGCTAGTGGTGGAAGGGAACAACCACCTCGCTATAAATACCCGAAAGAGCGGATTATTATTGGATAGTATGAAACCATTCTACCTACGTTAGGTAGAATGGTTTTTTAGTCGTTAATACCAAATTGTGGATGCATAAAAGCTTCATTTTTATTATCCACTTCGTTTTTTAGTAACTCTTGATTTTCTTCTGAAATCCACCCAATATCATTTGTCGGATGGATCCACTCATCGCCAGCCATAATGGCAGGATCTACTTCATCACTCCAATTGTTAAGCGGACTGTTCTCGGAATTATATTTACTGTCTCCAATTACAACATTATATTGATTCACAAAAGGTTGTTGCATCGTTTTTCCTGTTCCTTTAAAAGATGGAAAATTCATTTGATGCGGGAGCGTTTCGTCTAAAATTGGTGATTGAATCTTTTCTTTTTTCTTCAAAATTATCGCTCCTTTTTATAATGATTTCTTCATATGTAGTATTTCCATCTAACGCCCCTTATGTACTTGTTAACACTTGCCAGTAATAATTATTTTAAGTTGTTTCAAACTAGAGTAGAAAGTGATTTCTTGAGAGCAGGTGAATGTATTGGTAAAAAGAAAAGTGAAACAAAATGCGGCAATCAATAATAATAAAACTCCGAAAGAAAGCTTACCAGATGCAGAATTTGCATTAGAGTATGAAGGAGAAAATAGCGCAAAGTATGCTAATCGTAATTCAAAAAAAGGGAAACAAAAATGAGGCGTTTTTTACAAACGCCTCATTTTTTTGTGGGATTATAAAGGTTTTTTTAATTATTTGTAAATTTAGTGTTTTCTATTAGCAGAAAAATGCGAAAAAACATAGAAGTAGCAACGTATTACACAAAAACAAACAACAAACAAAAGATTAATGTTGGTTTAATACTGCTTTTACACTAGTTGTTTATATTTGAGTTGTACATAAGATTTGTAAAAGGAGAGAGAAACAGTGAAAAAAACAATCTTTAAAGCTGTAGCGACTGGAATGGTATTTTCGTTATTAATGGGGTGTGGTGCAAAGAAGGAAGAAAGTGCTGGAGCGAAAGTGAAAGATGACAAATTATCTGGATCATTAACTGTTTACACAGCAATTGAAGAAGAGCTTGTACCAATTTATCTTGATTCCTTTAAAAAGAAATATCCTGATGTGAAATTGAACATTGTACGTGATTCAACAGGAGTTATTACTGCGAAATTGCTAGCTGAAGGGAAAAATACACAAGCAGATGTTGTATGGGGAACTGCGGCATCAAGTCTATTAGCTTTAGATAAAAAAGATATGTTAAAAGGATACTCTCCAAAAGGAGCAGATCGTGTTCTTCCACAATTTAAAGATGATAAGCAACCTGAAAAATGGGTAGGAAATACTGCATTTATGACGGGGATTGCTGTAAATAAAGAAGAGTTAAAGAAGAAAAATTTACCGATGCCAGAATCATATGAAGATTTAACGAAACCAGAGTATAAAGGAACACTTGTTATGCCACATCCAGCATCATCTGGAACAGGATTTTTAACAGTTTCTGCATGGCTACAAATCATGGGTGAAGATAAAGGCTGGGATTACATGAAGAAACTTCATGATAATATGGCAAGTTATACGCATTCAGGATCAAAACCAGCGAAATTAGCAGGAGCAGGTGAATATCCAGTCGGTGTATCAATGGTTTATAGTGCTTTAAAAGAGAAACAAAAAGGTGCACCAGTTGAAGTTGTACTGCCGAAAGAAGGATTAGGGTGGGAAGTAGAAGCGAACGCACTTATTAAGAAAGATAATGCGAAAAATGATAAATTAGCACAAGCATTTTTAGATTGGGCAATTACTGATGATGTAATGAAGTTATACTTTGAGAAAAATGGATTTGCGACAATTAAAAATGATTATAAACTTCCAGAGGGATTCCCGAAAGATGTTACTGAAAAATTATATAAAAAGAATGACTTTAAATGGGCAGCAGAAAATCGTGACAAAATCTTAGAAAAATGGGAAAAAGAGTTTGGCCAAAAAGCAGAACCGAAAAAGTAAGTGAGTGGGAGAGAGAAAAATGAGCGAATATTTATCAATTCAACACATTCAAAAACAGTTTGATGCATTTACAGCGTTAAAAGATATTTCTTTTACTGTGAACAAAAATGAGTTTGTTTGTTTATTAGGCCCGAGTGGCTGTGGGAAAACGACGTTGCTTCGCATTTTAGCGGGACTAGAGGAACCAACGACTGGCAGTATAGCTGTGAATGGAAAAGATATTACAGCATTGCCTCCTGGAAAGAGAAACTTCGGAATGGTTTTCCAATCGTATGCTTTATTTCCGAATTTAACAGCACTTGAAAATATTGAATACGGCTTAAAGACAAAAAAATATGGGAAAGCAGAAGTGAAAGAGAAAGCGCTAGATGCGTTAAAACTTGTAGATTTGCTGAATGTAAAAGATAAATATCCTGCTCAAATGTCTGGTGGACAACAGCAGCGAGTAGCACTTGCACGTGCGCTCGCTCTGTCTCCAGATATTTTGTTACTCGATGAGCCGTTATCAGCTTTAGATGCAAAAGTGCGTGAAAAATTACGTAGGGAAATGCGTGATTTGCAAGAGAAAATAGGAATAACGACGATTATGGTAACGCATGATCAAGAAGAGGCATTAACGATGGCTGATAAAATTGTTGTAATGAATCATGCGGAAATTATGCAGATTGGAACACCAGAGGAGATTTATCAAAGACCAGCCAATCCGTTTGTGGCAGATTTTATTGGTTCTATTAATTTCTTTTCGAAAAATAACGAAGAACATGCAATTCGTCCTGAACATGTAACAATTGTACAAAAGGACGGTATTAAAACAGTTGTGGAAAGTATGGAATTTCGCGGATCTGTATATCGGACGGAAGTGCGAGTCGTAGAAGAAAACACACACCTTTATAATGAGAAAATTGTAGTGGATATATTAGCATCAGAAGTAGAAGCAACGGCTATTAGAAAAGGAAAGCCGATTCAAATCTCTTTCTCAGAAAATCATATGTTGTCATATGGAAAGAAGGTCATTGTATAGATGGAGATGTTAGAAAACTATAAGGTAGAAAGTACGAAAAAAAAGATTAAGAGAAGTATAGGGAAAGAGGAATGGATCCAAAGGCTCGTAATTATCGGTATGATTCTTTCCTTCCTTATCATACTTGTATTACCGCTATTACAACTATTTACACAAGCTTTTTATAATAAAGATGGAGTTTTCATTGGTTTAGCGAATTTCAGTAAATATTTCACAACACCAACTTTAGTTCAGTCTTTACAAAATACAGTATGGATTTCGGGCGCCACAACAATGATTTCAGTTGCAATCGCATTCGTTTACGCATATGCAATTGCCCGTACGAATGTTTTTGGAAAGCGCGTATTTCAGTATGTAGCGTTATTACCATTGTTTGCACCAACGATGATGCACGGTATAGCACTTACATATTTATTTGGTAATCAAGGGCTAGTAACGAAAGGAATGTTTGGTTTATTTGAAGGTATACAAATCCCTTTATATGGACCAATAGGAATTGTAATAGCTGAAGTTATGTATACATTTCCGCAAGCCTTTCTCATATTGCTAATTGCCTTTCAAGGATCTGATTATCGTTTATATGAAGCTTCTAATATGTTAGGAGCCAGTAAAACAAAGCAATTTTTCACGGTTACTTTACCTAGTGTAAAGTACGGATTAATTAGTGCAATGTTTGTTGTGTTTACACTTAGTTTTACTGATTTTGGGGCACCAAAAATTGTTGGTGGGCAATATAATGTGCTTGCTACTGACGTATACAAACAAGTAATTGGACAGCAAAATATGCCGATGGGTGCAACTGTCGGAATGATTTTATTAATCCCAGCTATATTCGCATTTGTAGTTGATCGTATTACGCAAAGAAAGCAGGCGAATTTCTTATCTTCAAAAGCAGTACCATACAGAATAATAGCTAATAAGAAAAGAGATGTAATCTCATTCATATATTGTAGTGTGATTACCCTTATGATCATTCTATTATTTGTTGCAGTTGGTATTGCTGCAAGTGTGAAAGTATGGCCATATAATATGAGTTTTACATTTGAGCATTTTAATTTTTCCAGTTTAACAGGAGATGGACTTGAAGCATTTAAAAATAGCGTAATTGTTTCAGCGGTTACAGCAGTTATTGGGGCGATCTTAACATTTGTATTCGCATATGCAATTGAGAAAATAGACCAGCTACAATTTTTTAGAAAAACAGGTTACTTTTTCTCTATAGTGCCGTTAGCGATACCAGGTTTAGTACTCGGATTAGGATATGTCTTTTTCTTTAGTCAACCAACGATTCAAATTCTTGGACTATCAGTAACGAATCCGTTTCATTCTTTATACGGAACAATCGCTGTATTAGTACTAGTAAATATCATTCATTTTTATTCTGTAACATTTGTCACGGCAACGACTGCCTTAAAGAAATTAGACCGAGAGTTTGAGCTTGTTTCGCAGTCGATGGGTATTCCGTTTTATAAAACATTCTTCCGAGTAACAGTACCAATGTGTTTACCAGCAATTTTAGAAATGGTAATGTACTACTTCGTAAATTCAATGGTAACTGTATCGGCAGTTGTGTTCCTATATGCAGCTGATTTTAAACTAGCTGCCGTATCAATCGTAAATATGGATGATGCAGGAAATGTAGCGCCAGCAGCTGCAATGAGTGTACTTATTGTTGTTACAAATATTGTAGTGAGAGTTGTATATGAATGGGGAACGAAAGCACTTCGTAACCGAACTTCACAATGGCAAAAAAGATAAGTAAGAAGGGTGATGGACAGAATGAAAATTGAAGCAGTTATTTTTGATTGGGCAGGTACGACGGTTGATTACGGATGCTTTGCACCACTAGAAGTATTCATGAAGATTTTTCATAAACGCGGCGTTGAAATTACAGCAGAAGAAGCACGTAAGCCAATGGGATTATTAAAAATAGATCATGTAAGGGCACTAACAGAAATGCCTCGTATTGCGGATGAGTGGAAGCGTGTCTTTGGTCACTTACCAACAGAAGCAGACATTCATGAGATGTATGAAGAGTTTGAAGAAATTCTCTTTTCTATTTTGCTAAATTATGCTAAGCCGATTGATGGGGTAAAAGAAGTAATCGCTTCTTTACGTGAGAGAGGCATTAAAATCGGTTCAACAACTGGTTATACGAGAGAAATGATGGATATTGTAGCAAAGGAAGCAGCGTTACAAGGATATAAACCTGATTTTCTTGTTACGCCAGATGATGTTCCAGCAGGCCGCCCATACCCATGGATGTGCTATAAAAATGCAATGGAACTTGGTGTGTATCCGATGAACCATATGATAAAAGTAGGGGACACAGTATCAGATATGAAAGAAGGTAGAAATGCTGGAATGTGGACAGTTGGTGTAATTCTTGGAAGTAGTGAGCTCGGTTTAACGGAAGAGGAAGTGGAGAGTATGGATTCGGTAGAGCTTCGTGAAAAAATAGAAATAGTTCGTAATCGGTTTGTTGAAAATGGGGCTCATTTTACGATTGAAACGATGCAGGAGCTCGAAAACGTAATGGAACATATCGAGAAACAAGAACTTATTATTTCATAAAAGGGGTACGGGATCATGAATGAAAATCACTACTTATTATTAACACCAGGACCATTAACGACAACAAAATCAGTAAAAGAAGTTATGCTATACGATTGGTGTACGTGGGATGTTGAATATAATACGATGGTGCAAGAAGTAAGAGCTAAACTTGTATCGTTAGCGACGAAGGAAGAAGAGAAATATACAACAGTGTTAATGCAAGGAAGCGGTACGTTTTCAGTTGAAGCAGTAATTGGTTCTGTTATTCCGGGAAATGGGAAGCTTCTCGTTTGTACAAATGGTGCGTACGGTAAGCGCATTGTACAAATGGCAGAGATGTTACAGATTGATGTAGTGGTCAGCCAAACAGAAGAGTGGGAACCTACTAATATTGTAGAAGTAGAAAAGTTATTGGAAGAAGATAAAGATATTACGCATATTGCAGTTGTTCATTGTGAAACAACGACAGGCATTATAAATCCAATTGTAGATGTATGTAAATTAGGAAAGCAGTATGGAAAGGTTACAATTGTTGATGCGATGAGTAGTTTCGGCGGGATTGAAATAGACATTGCTGATTTACAAATTGATTTTTTAATTAGTAGTGCGAATAAGTGTATTCAAGGGGTTCCTGGATTCGGATTTGTAATCGCAAAACGTGATGAATTATTGAAGTGTAAAGGGCAAGGACGCTCTTTATCTCTTGATTTATATGATCAATGGGAAACGATGGAAAAACAAAATGGGAAATGGCGTTTTACTTCACCTACACATGTTGTACATGCTTTTTATCAAGCACTACTTGAACTAGAAAAAGAGGGTGGAGTAAGAGCGCGTTACAATCGATATTACAACAATCAAAAACTACTAGTGAATAGAATGGGAGAAATCGGATTTAAGCCACTAGTAGATGAGAAATATCAATCTCCTATTATTACATCTTTCATTTATCCAAAAGGGGAGTTCGAGTTTCAACAGTTATATAACGAATTAAAATGCTATGGATTTGTTATTTACCCTGGGAAAATTTCGAAAGTAGATACGTTCCGGATTGGAAATATAGGTGATGTACATGAAGAAGATATTAATCGCTTAGTTGATAGTATTGCTAAAGGAGCTGTTATTGGGTGAAAGTATTTTGTTTAGGTGGAGCAGGTAAAATTTGTCGTGAAGCTATTTTGGATTTAGTTCAATTTTCATCTTTTGAGACGATTACTGTAGCCGATTTTAACGAGGAAGAGGGCTGTAAAGTAGTAGAATGGCTCAACGATCCTCGTGTTGATTTTGTAAAAGTAGATGTAACGAATCACGAGGATACGGTTGCAAAAATGAAAGGTTACGACATTGTAATGGACGGTACGACGATAAAGCTAAACGGATTGTCGACTCGCTGTATTGCAGAAGCAGGCTGCCACGGTGTGAACCTAAATGGATTTGGTGAAGAAAATGAATCGCGTGCTATATTTGTTCAAAATGAAAAAACATGTTTGCCTGGGTTTGGCATGACGCCAGGTGTAACGCAAATGATGGCAATGCATGCAGCAAATCAACTGGATACTGTAGAGTCTGTCCGCGTAAGTCACGGTTCGTATCGTCCGATTGCTTTTTCTGCTTCAATTACAGAGACAACGACATATGAATATGATCCACATTTACCATCGCGTACAGTGTATGAAGATGGTGAATTTAAACAAGTACTTCCGTTTGCGCGTCCGAGAGAAATAGAATTGCCAGCGCCTTATGGTAAGGAAACGCAGTATATCATTCCGCATTCTGAAACGATTACGTTAGCAAAGGCACTAGAAAATAAAGGTGTCAAACTGATAGAGACGAGAGGGACTTGGCCGAAGCAAAATATGCAACTTGTACGTGCTTTATATGATTACGGCATATTGCGTAATGATCAGATTGAAATAAACGGGAAAGAAATAGGCATTATGGATTGTATTTCGCAGTATTTATTGCAATCGAAAGAAGGACAAGAAACAGAGCTTTATGGTTATGCACTTCATGTAGAAGTAATAGGTATGAAAAATAATGAGAAGCAAAGACATGTGTTATATCATACACATCCGTTATCTGATGGTTCTGTTGTAGGATGGGAAAAATTAAGGGCGTATACGAGAAACGTCGGTATTCCATTTGGGATTGCTGCAGAGTTAATTGCAACTGGAAATGTAAATAGGGTGGGTGTTGTTACGCCTGAAGAAGCTTTTGAAAATCCACAATTAATTTTTGATGAACTAGCAAAGCGCGGTATTCATATTCATGAAGAAGTTTCTACTTACAAAGAAAATTATAACTTTGTATAAGCAAGGAAGCTTATGAGGGAGATATAAATGAGGTGAATCTATGTCTGTAGTAGGAGAAGAAAGAAAGCGAACCATTCTTGAAAAGGTAGAATTTAAAGGAAAAGTAAAGGTTTCAGAATTAGCGAGAGAATTTGCTGTATCAACAGAAACGATTCGTCGATATTTAGAAGAATTAGATCGTGAAAAGAAGCTGAAAAAAGTGTATGGTGGAGCTGTTCAACTTCCAGGCGCTGGGGTAGAGGCGCCAATGTTAGAAAGAGAAATGCTACATATAGAAGAGAAGAAAAGAATTGGTTATAAAGCAGCGACATTTGTAGAAGATGGTGATGTCATTGCAATTGATGATGGAAGTACACCGCTTCAAATGGTTCCATACCTTGTTCATCGTAAAAACTTAACGATTGTAACAAGTTCATTTCCAGTCGCAACACAATTAATTTCTTCTATTAATAAAAAGATGTTTCACGGTGAAGTTTTATTTATAGGTGGAAAAGTATCTCCAAAGCATTCGCGTGTATCAGGGTCTATTTCTCAGCAAGTAATACAGCAATTCCATTTTCATAAAGCGTTCGTTTCGATTGATGGGTTATTACCTAGCTTTGGAGTTTCCAGCTTTGAATTAGAGAAAGCGAAATTGTCAGAGGCGATGATGAAATTAGCTGAGAAAACATATATTTTATGTGATCATACGAAGGTAGGCGTGAAAGGGAATTATCGTATAGCAGCATTTTCACGTATTCAACATGTAATTTGTGATAAAAAAATGCCATATAGTTTTGAAGAAGAACTTATGAAGCATAATATTCAGTGGACAGTTTGTTAAATAAAGTGAAAGTACCTAAACTCCCGCCTAATTTTTAGGAGGGAGTTTTATTGTCTGCAAATCGTAAAATAAAAGATTTGCATTTATGCAAAAAGTGGACACATTTTCTCATCTCTTTCATATAATTTACCAATACAAAAAAAGTTGGTCGAAGGAAAGAAGGGAGAACATGTCAGAACGAATATATAATAAACTTGTATTGTACGCGAATATTTTGCAAAAAATTGGTGTCATCAATGAGAAGGAAAAAAGTGAAATTCTTCATACGATAGGTAAAAAAGCCCTTTGAATAAAGGGCTTTATATTTTTTATCTTTAAAAATATAAATTTAATGTAATATTCTCATTGACAATGATAATGATATTCATTATCATTTATTTGTAGGTAATTGATAAGGGTTATCAATTATAAAAATTGTATATGATAGGGGATATTATTTTGAAAAAAAATTATATGAAGGCGCTAGTAGTAGCGACAACATTAGCAATTCCATTTGCTACGTATTCTACTCCAGCATTAGCGGCATTAAAAGTTGAAGCAAATCAATCGGTAGCAGCAGCGAGTGATCGCACGTATGATACTGAAATTAAAATATATAAGGACCAAAAAGACGAGCCATCTATGGTTTCTCAATATATAAAAGATCCTAAAGTAACGATTGCAGCTGGTAAAAAAATTGTCACTGTAACAATGCAAGATAGCGATTATTTTCAATATCTTAGAATAGAAGATAGAAACCAGCCTGGTGTATTTCATGATGTGAAGGTTTTGTCAGAAGATAAGAGGAAGAACGGAACGAAAGTAGTCCAATTTGAAATTGGCGAGTTTGAGAAGAAGCACAATATGCAAATGCATATACTTATTCCAGCTATTGGATATGATCACAAATATCAAGTTCAATTTGAAATTAAAGATCCAACTGTAGGTAACAAAGAAACAGAGAAACCAGATGATAACTCTAATTCAGGCAATACGGAAACGGATAATCCAGTTGATAATCAAAATATGATAACAGATAACAAATTAAGAGAACTTGTGAATAAAAAAGTATTTAATAGAAAAGATTTAAATACACCAATTACGAAAGAAGAGTTATTACAAGTAAAGGATTTATTTTTAAATACAAATGAGATACTTGATTATAGTGCATTAAAATATATGCCAAATTTAAAATCTTTAACAGTTGCGAATGCGAAGATAAAAGACCCGTCGTTCTTTGCGAACTTAAAGCAATTAAATCATTTAGCTTTGCGTGGTAATGAATTTGCAGATGTAACGCCACTTGTTAAGATGGATAATTTAGAATCTCTTGATTTAAGTAATAATAAAATTACAAACGTTGCACCACTAACTGAAATGAAAAATGTAAAAAGTTTATATCTATCAGGCAACCAAATAGAAGATGTAACAGCATTAGCGAAAATGGAACAACTAGATTACTTGAATTTAGCAAATAATAAAATTACGAACGTTGCTCCATTAAGCGCTTTGAAAAATGTAACATACTTAACTTTAGCAGGTAATCAAATTGAAGATATTAAAGCGTTATATTCATTACCTTTAACAGACTTAGTATTAACACGTAATAAAGTTAAAGATTTATCCGGCATTGAGCAAATGAAGCAATTAGAAGAATTGTGGATCGGGAAAAATGAAATAAAAGATGTTACTCCTCTAAGTAAGATGACACAGTTAAAACAATTACACTTACCTAACAATGAGTTAAAGGATATTACGCCATTATCAAGTCTAGTAAACTTACAAAAGCTTGATTTAGAAGCGAATTATATTTCAGACTTATCACCAGTGAGCAATTTGAAAAAATTAGTATTTCTAAGTTTTGTTGCAAATGAAATCCGTGATGTCCGACCAGTTATAGAACTAAGTAAGACGGCTTATATTAATGTCCAAAATCAAAAAGTATTTTTAGAGGAAACAGAAGTAAATAAAGAAGTAAAAGTACCTATATATGAAAAAGATGGTGAGGTTTCTACGAAAATCCGTCTGAAGAGCGATAACGGTACATATAGTAATGGTGTAGTGAAATGGAGTACACCAGGTGAGAAAGTATATGAATTTGGTGTGAAAGATCCATTCGCGGATACAGGAATCTTCTTTACAGGATCTGTTATTCAAAATGTAGTAGAAAGTAAAGACGGTAATACATCTAAAGAAGATGAGAAAACAGAAGTGGTAGAATTTAAAGATGTACCAAAAGGACATTGGTCAGAAGAAGCAATTAATTACTTAGCGAAAGAAAAGTTATTTATAGGCTATGGAAATGGTGAATTTGGATTTGGGGATAACATTACTCGTGGACAAGTAGCACTTCTAATACAAAGGTACTTAAAATTAGAAAATAATCTAAAACCCAAAACGACATTTACAGATACGAAAGGAAATATGTATGAAACGGCTATTGATGCAGTAGTTCAAGCTGGTATTATGACAGGGTATGGAAATGATACATTCCGTCCAGATGGAGTATTAACTCGATATGAAATGTCAGTAGTACTACAAAGAGTATTTCAGTTAAAAGAAAATGAAAATAGTGCAGAGAACTTTAAAGATATACCAAATGGCCATTGGGCGAAAGGATATGTGAAAGCTTTAGTAGATAATAAAATATCAAAAGGTGACGGGGAAGGAAACTTTTTAGGAGATAATTTCGTAACACGTGAACAATACGCACAGTTTTTATATAATGCAATAAAGAAATAAGGTGAAACTTTAATCAGTGGGGGTCTTACTGTCCGGCAAATAGCGGGATAAAAAATGAGGAAAATAAGCTATTCTTTAATTAAAGAATAGCTTATTTTTTTATGTGCAAAATGAAATGGGCAATAGATAGAAGTATAGACATATGAATAGCCTATTTTAAAGAAGAACCACGAAACTATATTGACAAAAAAGCGTTCTCATGTGATAATTCAATTAAATTTTTAGAATAATCAAAAAATATTCCTTTTACATAGAAAGGATTCGAACCTTATATGAATATTATGCCGGGGGTGACGAAATGTTATTTTTTCTGAAGAAATGGAATGAATTAAAAGATGTGAAATCTGAATTGGCACTTCGTGATTGGTTTTATGGTACCAAAATTAGTTTATCGCTATGTACGTCAAAAGAGCCGTTAACATTCTTAGTAAATATTGAGGGAAGAGATAAAGGGCTATTTTCGGAAGAAGATTTTATTGTCGTAAATTGCATGTGCGAGTCAGTATTTGAAAATGAAGAAAAACCAGCTGCAGAGTCATTTATGCATGCAGATATTTATAAAAAAAGTAGTGCAGGATGTATTTTACAAGTGCAGACTGTAGATAGTCATTTAATATCAGAGTTATATGGAGAAGAAGGAGAAGTAACGTTCGATAAACGCAGTGTGGAGCGTGTTTTCGGAAAAGAAGGTATAACAGAAATGACAATTCCAATTGTAGAAGATGAAAAAAAATTCGCTGATTTATTAGAAAGTAATGTTCCGAATTTCATTGAAGGTGGAGGAGTAGTTCTTGTTCATAATTATGGCATGATTGTGTGGGGGAAAACGCCAGAAGAATCGAAAAAATGGCTAGAGGGTATAGAATATTTAATGAACTATCATGTAAAGTTATTAATGATTAAGGGCGCAAGGAGCTCTGTTATATAAAAATGTATGTGATATGGATACAAGTTAATAAATAAATGAAAGCGTTTTAAAAATAATTTCACTCATAAAATATAGGTCTCCTTATTATATATAGATTACATGTTGACATGTAAGGAGGAACATATTTTGCGAGTTAAATATCATTTTCTGCCAAAGCAGCAAGTAACATTTTGCAAAATAAATGATTCTGGTGAAGAGGCACTGCAAATGATGAACGAAACGGGATTTCGAGCCATCCCGGTATTAGCAGAAGATGAGAAGAAATTCACGGGGATTATTTATAAAGTAGATTTATTAGAAAAAAAATGCAATAGCGGATTAGATCATGTAAGTGCAGGAGATATGCTTGACAATTCCGATGCATTTATTTTTGAAAAGGATTCCTTCTTCAGAGCCTTTTATGTAATTCGTCGGCTTCCGTTTTTAGCCGTGCTAAATGATTATAATGAATTTGTCGGTATGTTAACGCATTCGAATATATTTGATGTTATTGAAGATTCATTTGGTATGCGAACAGGTGGTTATATATTAACAATTGCAACACAAGATTGTAAGGGGACGATTAAAGAGCTTGGGACATTGTTAAAAGCATATAATATCGGTGGTTTGTTTACACTCGATAACGGTGATCAATATATCCGTCGGGTTATTGTAAATATATCAGATGAGTTAGATGAAACAAGATTAAAGCAATTAATCGGAAAAATAGAGAAAAAAGGATTCAGAGTGAGTCATGTAGATTATATTTAAGTTAAAAAGAAAAGTACCTATCTGTTATATACAGATAGGTACTTTTTTGTCCCGTTATTTGTGGGCGGTAAGATCCCCACCTCAAAATTCAGTGAAAGCAATGGGGGGCTTCCCGTAAAAGCCCGATTGGTGAGGGCTGGTTATATGTGAGTAATGAACTTTATTTTGAAACAGGAGGCGGGGATAATGCTAGATCAGATAAAAAAATAAAGTCTGCATGCTCACGAATTTTAGGGATAGAAGTTTCAATAACGCGTGATGTAATTTCACCTGGGGGGCCCACATGCCCGATAGCTACCATAATAGGCTTTTCTTGAATTTTTTTGATGAGTAATTGGGCTTGTTTTGAAATATGTCCTGCTGTATACACATCATCAAAAAATAGTTGGTTTTCAATAATAGGAACTCCTAATTCTTTTCCGATTTTTGGGACGACACTATTAGGATTCGTTTTACTATCTAAGTAAAATAAACCGTGTTTTTTACAAGCAGCAAGTATAAGGCGAACAATTCTTTCATCTGCTGTTACTTTTGACCCCATATGATTGTTCATTCCAATTGCATGCGGAACTTCTTGAATTGCTTGTTCAAGTCGGTTGTTTATTTCTTCATCGCTTAAATCGGTTGTAATGGCTTTTGGTCCAAGCCATTCTTTTTTACCTTTAATAGGTTCCATTGGCATATGTATAATAACTTCATGACCTTTTTTATGGGCAGCTATTGCATCTTCTTTTGTGGAAGGAAGAAAAGGCATAACAGCAACAGTTAGTGGAATTGGAAGTGACAACATTTGATTAGTCCCCTTCATATTATTGCCGAAATCATCAATGACAATAGCAACTTTATTCGTATGAGCAGTTGCTTGAATAGGAAATAAGAAGGACGGTAAAAACAAAACAATGATGAATAATGCAATCGTATATTTTCGCATATAAATATTTCCTTTCTCTTGTTATCCCGCTATTTGTGGGTAGTAAGACTCCCACCTCAACATTGGGCTGGATAGGTGGGAGATTCACTGTCAATAAACGCTCGATTGGTGAATGCTAATAATCAGTGGGGCTGAACAAAAAACACTGATGAAAGTTTCACTTTATCAATCATCATTATGTTTTGCTTTTTTATATAAATTAAACAAAAAATGTCGAAGAAAAGTAGGTGGAAAATTAAGAATCCCCGGTTTACGTAGAATTTGTAAAAAAAGAAGATAAAAAAAATGTCTATTATTGCGAATGTATTTACAAAGATAGAATAATTTGTAATAATTCTCAAAGTGAGGGTAAAGATTTGTAAATTACAGGGAGAAAATGTTAAATTTTCTGATTCTTCAAATTTGCATATGATTAAGTAGTTAAAAAAGTCAATGGAGAAGTGAACTTGAGAGCATGGAAGTATAATAAGGGGGATATGGATGTTTACTGTAAAAAGGAAGTACACATTAGAAAAGCTTTCACGTGATATTCATATGAAACGTGAAGAAATGATTCAACTAGGATTAACAAGTGGGCTAAATAGTAAGGAGACAATTCAAGTTAGTCAAGAATTGGACAAGCTTATTTTACAATATCAGTGTTATAAAGAAAAACAAACACCGAAATGGTTTTCAATTATAAAAATACCTATTTTCCAAATCGGGTATGAAGGAAAATCAAATAATTTTTGGCGAATGCTTGTCGCTGGTTTTATGAAATAAGTATAATTACCCTTATAGGATAAGGATAATTATACTATGTGTAACGGAATTTCGATATGAACTGTCGTTCCTTCGTTTTCTGTACTGTCAATAAAAATATGCCCATTATACATCTCTACAATTCGTTTACATATGACAAGTCCAAGACCTGTTCCAGTATCTTTATTAGTAAAGAACGGATGAAAGAGGTGTTTTTGAATATGTTGTGGAATCCCTTTCCCAGTATCTATAATCTGCAATTGTGCATGTGTTTCATTGTTTTTTACTACAATGGTTAGTGTATCATTAGAAGTCATAGCCTCAATTGCATTTTTTGTAATGTTTAAAACCACTTGTTTCATATGGTCTTTCGAACAACGGATATGAACAGGATGGTCTGGCAAATGTAAATGGAATACAATGTTATGTAAATTCGCCTCAGATTGAATAATTAATGCTACCTCATTTAGAATTGTTCTTACATCATATGTTTGTTCGATGATGGCGGTTGGCTTTCCGAGAATAAGAAATTCACTTACAATTTCATTGATTCGCTCTATTTCTTGTTCAATTACGGAAAAGTAGAACTGATCTTGTTCATCTTTATATTTCTCTTTTAATAGAGCGACGAGTCCTTTAATTCCAGTAAGAGGATTACGGATTTCGTGTGCTGTACTTGCTGCAAAAGTTCCAACTAATTCAATTTTCTGTAGTTCGTTTTGTTGTCTTTCAAGTTTTGTTTGACGTTTTAACAACATATATTGAGCAAGTAAAAATAAAATAGACATTAAAAATAAAGTAGCGATACACTCTATTGCAACCCACTGGTATAAGGTTTTCTGATGAATAGGTAATGGAGAAACAGAGACCTTCCAATTTAATCTTTGGAGTGGGGTAGTAAGCATATTAGAATGCGTATCACTTGTGTCGTTATTATCATCGGTTAGAAACACTACATCATGTTTATCAGTTACCTCAAAATGGTATTGTGGTTTAATGGCATTTAAAGAAGATGAAATGTAATCAAAGCGTAAACTAGCTAATAATAATCCTGAGAGCTCTTTCTGTTTATTGAATATGGGGGTAGCAATCATAATAGCTTTATGTCCAAGAACGCGATCAGTAATGACTGATGATACAGTGGTTTTTTTAGTTTGTAGCACGTCTTGAATATATTTACGGTCTGAAACATCTATAGGCTTTGATTCATCTTCAGATGCGATTGTAATGACCCCTTCTGGTGTAGCGTAATATAAACCAGAAAAGCGTGCATCGTTCCCATCTGTATCATGTACAATTTGTTTAATGCCGTTTATATTACCAGTCTCGGTGCCTACAACTTTTGCAAGCATGTCTAAAGCAGAAATTGCTTCACCAAGATGATGATCTAAATAATCTCTATATAAAAAGAGAACTGTATGAGCGGATAATTTGTTTTCCTGTTTCATTTTATATGTATGATACGAATAAAATGTAGCACCAATCCCTATTGTCGGTAGGATAACAAGCAATATATATATAATTATGCTTTGGAATTTGACTTTCAAATGTGGTACTCCTTCTTTTTTTATTATCATTATATATAAACTATGTTAAAATTGTCATGTTTTTATTCAAGAATGATTCTTAATATATTAGGGGAGAGGAAATGGATGAGTGAATGCTCATTCGGAATTCACATGAAGTATGAAGTGGCATTTTCTTTTTATTGGTGAGAATTTAAGTGAAGGGTTGAAAGTTGTATGACATCAAATAATGAACGAGAAGATATTTCTCAATCTTTAAAAGTATTTATTGCATTATCTCGTGTACATCGTTCTGTTATGGATACTACAAATAAATCTATACAAAGTAACGGGTTAAATCCAACTGAATTTGCTGTATTAGAACTGCTATATCATAAAGGCGGTCAACCACTCCAGCAAATTGGTGAGCGCATTTTAATAGCCAGTGGCAGCATTACATATGTTGTAGATAAGCTGGAGAAAAAGGGATTAGTAAAGAGAATCCCATGTCCGAATGACAGACGTGTTATTTACGCGCAATTAACTGAGTCTGGCGAGAACTTTATTGCTTCTATTTTTCCGGGGCATGAGAAAGTTATACATCAGTCTTTTGAAATGTTAACGAAAGATGAAAAAGATGAATTACTTGATCTATTAAAAAAAATTGGGAAGTATGAAAAATAATAATATGTTCCAAAGGAGCTTTGGATAAATAAATCCAGGGCTTTTTTATTTGCAATGAACTCAGAGTAGTCACTGCCGAATTTTGTTGAAAATTAAGAGGGAATTCGAGAATACGTATTGAATTATAATAAAGGTATGTAATGGAGAGGAGGCTCGTTCATGTCATTTAAAGACTATGAATATAAACGCCCAAATATTGAAGAGTTAAAAGAGAAATTTACTGTTGCTTTAGAGAAGTTTGATAACGCAAAAACTGTAGAAGAACAAAAACAAGTCATTCATTCAATTAATGAAATTCGCAACGATTTTGGGACAATGGGAAACCTTTGTTACATTCGCCATTCTGTTGATACGACGGATACTTTTTATAAGGAGGAGCAGGATTTCTTTGATGAATACTCTCCAGTTGTACAAGGATATGGTACAAAATATTATAAGGCACTTATTAATTCTCCATTTCGTGAAGAATTAGAGGCGTATTATGGAAAACAATTATTTGCTCTAGCAGAATGTGATTTAAAAACATATTCAGATGAAGTCGTGAAAGATTTACAATTAGAAAATAAATTATCGTCGCAATATACACAGTTATTAGCATCCGCAAAAATTGACTTTGCTGGAGAAGAAAGAACGTTATCGCAATTGATTCCGTTTATGCAAGGAAAAGAAAGAAGCGAACGTAAAGCAGCAAGTGAAGCATACTACGGATTTTTAGCTGGAAATGAGGAAGAACTAGATCGTATTTATGATGAGCTTGTTAAAGTGAGAACGAAAATCGCAAAATCTTTAGGTTTCAAAACCTTTGTTGAACTTGGATATGCAAGAATGTACCGTACAGATTATAATGCGGAGATGGTGGCTAATTACCGTCAGCAAGTGCTGGATTATATCGTTCCCGTTACAACGGAATTAAGAAAGCGACAACAAGCACGTATCGGTGTAGAGAAGTTAGCTTATTACGACGAAAACTTTGAGTTTGCTACAGGTAACCCAACTCCAAAAGGAGATGCGGATTGGATTGTTGATCATGGAAAGACGATGTATAAAGAGTTATCGGCTGAAACAGATGAATTTTTCAATTTCATGCTAGATAACGATTTATTAGATTTAGTTGCGAAAAAAGGAAAAGCTGGTGGCGGATATTGTACATATATTGAGAATTATAAAGCGCCGTTTATTTTCTCAAACTTCAATGGAACATCTGGTGACATTGATGTATTAACACATGAAGCAGGTCATGCTTTCCAAGTATATGAAAGTCGTAAATTTGAAATTCCAGAATATAATTGGCCAACATATGAGGCATGTGAAATCCACTCTATGAGTATGGAATTCTTTACATGGCCATGGATGAAGCTATTCTTTGAAGAAGATGCAGATAAATATTACTTCTCTCACTTAAGTTCAGCACTTCTGTTTTTACCTTATGGTGTATCTGTTGATGAATATCAACATTATGTATATGAAAATCCTGAAGCATCACCTGAAGAGCGTAAGACAGCATGGCGTAACATAGAGAAGAAATATTTACCGCATCGTGATTATGAGGATAATGATTATTTAGAGCGCGGTGGTTTTTGGCAACGTCAAGGGCATATTTATAGCTCACCTTTCTATTATATTGATTACACGCTTGCTCAAATTTGTGCGCTACAATTTTGGAAACGTGCAAGAGATAATAGACAAGAGGCATGGGAAGATTATGTGAATCTGTGCCAACAAGGTGGAAGTAAATCGTTCTTAGAATTAGTAGAAGTTGCAAATTTAACATCACCATTTGCTGAAGGCTGTGTGAAAAGTGTTATTACAGAAATTGAAGCATGGTTACATGCGATTGACGACACAAAATTGTAAAAAACATGCGCTTTTTTTCACATGTTTAACATCGACATAATGGGAAAATGATGAGATAATAAAAGAAAATTCAGAATACTAAAGAGGTGTTTCTAATAAGGAGCACCTCTTTTCACCAACAAAAAGGGGGGAAAGAAGTATGCTTCAATCTAATATGGATGTGAGTTTAGAAAGTTTAGTAAGCTCATTACAGTCTACTCGAAGCACGCTATTATCAGAAATTGAAATGTTAAATGATACAGAAGTGAATGTAAAGCCACGCCGTGATAAATGGAGTATTATTCAAATTTTACACCACTTGCATTTAGTTGAACAATCTGTCACGTCTGCCCTTGTATATGCTTTACAAAAAAATGAAAGAAACATGACTCCATTTAAAGACCTCCAACTTACGCTTGATCGCACACATAAACGAGAAGCTCCTCAGCAAATGCAACCAACAGAAACTTTAATGAAAAAACAGCAAGGAATTCAATTACTAGAACATTCACGACAAGAACTATTACATGCGCTTCATAGTGTTATAGATGAAAAAGATCTATTTGAAAATGGATTAAAGCATCCTGTTTTTAATGATCTGAATTTGTATCAATGGGTTCAATTTCTTGATTTGCATGAACAAAGACATCTTACGCAATTAAAAGAGGCGAAACATGCAATTTTGCAGCGCTAAAGTGGAAGAAGTGGGAAACCACTTCTTTTTTTGATACGTGCATAGTTTTCTTTCTTATTTTGGAATACTACATGGAGAAAGAAAAGAAGGAGTTGAAAAAATATGTCTAAGAAGAAGCGAGAAGAAGAGCGCGCCTGGAAAGCGCGTAAAGAAAATCAACAACCGCACGGAAAAGTGAAAGCTTTTGCTGAATTAGTTGAAGGAACAGAAAAAACGTGATGATTATTTCATCACGTTTTTTGTATGAGTGGAAAAGTTAATAAAAAGGTTGTACCGATTCCTTTTTCACTTATAATATCAATTTTTCCATTCATAGCTTGAACAACACTGAATACGACCATCATTCCAAGTCCAGTGCCTTTTTCTTTCGTTGAATAGAAAGGCGAGCCAAGACGTTTTACTTGTTCTGAATCCATACCGACTCCTGTATCTTTTATGTATAACTGAATATGCTTATGATCAGGAACTAATGTGAAATAAAGATCACCGCCTTTTGGCATAGCCTCAATGCAATTTTTAAAAATATTTAATAAACATTGATTTAGTTTTTGCTTTTCTCCAGCGATAAAAAAAGAAGTGCTTTGCTTTATATAATGAGTACGTACATTTGTTAAATTAGCAAGCGGTGTAATTAACGACAATGCATGTAGTAATTCTTCTTCTAACTGTAATGTTTGTTCTTTTTCAATGCTTGGTTTAGCAAAGGTTAAATAATCTGTAAGAACATGATTTGCTTGTTCAATGCCGTTAATGGCAATGTCGATATATAATTTTCGTTCCTGCTCAGTGCATGTATCTGATTGTAACAGTTGTAAAAACCCTTTTGTTGAAGTTAATGGATTGCGAATTTCATGAGAGATAGACGCTGCCATTTCACCAATTAAATGAAATTTTTCAGCATTTATAAGTTCGTTTTGGAGACGAACTTGAGTTTGTAATATGTGTAGTAAATATAAAATTAGAATCGTACCAAGCATTGAACATAACTCATACACAATAATATGCGGTATATAATCAGTCTTATTTGTAACCTTTGAAAGGAAGAAGGGTATCCAACTAAATCCGTATGTGAGACTGTAGATAATAGCAAGTGTTATTTTTATACGATTAGAAGTTCGATTGAAAAATTTATATGTTAATAGTAGAACAATAAATAGAAGAACAGAACCGATAAGAGACGGGAAAACACCGATCCCACCTAATAATAAGCGATATATGTTTAATACAACTAAGATAGAACCACCAGCAATAGGCCCTCCCGTTAATGTACCGACAATTAATACAATATGGCGCATATCAAATTGAAAACCATTATTTGTTTTTGCTGCAAATGTAATACAGAGTACGGTAGCGAGGCAACAGAGTACAATGAATATAGCTGAATTTAATTTAGGAGAGCGTTTCCCTTTTTGATTCCAAAATAAATGATATACGAGCATTGTAATCAGGATGAATAATATATTTAAAAAGAGATAAATAATAAAGGATTTCAGTGGGATGCCTCCTCTCTTCTTATATTAAATTAATCATACTATAAAATGAAAGAAATGAAATGATAAATAGCGGAAAAATCAGAAATTTTTACGCTAGTATACAATATGTTACAATAAGGCTGTGTCAATGAAAGAAGAAATTCCGTGCACCGCGCGGGAGAGGTTCGCGAACTCCCTCTATAAAAAACTATGGAAACAACAATATCTTTAGGTATTGTTTTGTTTTTTTATTGTGACAGTTCAAGAACGTTCTTTCTTCTTATTTATAGTAGAGAAGGAGAATGAGTGAAATGAAAAAAGAAAAAGCAGTTGTTGTTTTTAGTGGAGGACAAGATAGTACGACATGTTTATTTTGGGCAATAGAGCAGTTTGCAGAGGTAGAAGCTGTAACATTTAATTACAATCAACGTCATAAGCTAGAAATTGATTGTGCAGCGGAAATTGCAAAAGAGCTAGGAATAAAGCATACGGTACTAGATATGAGTCTATTAAATCAACTTGCTCCAAATGCGTTAACGAGAACGGATATGGAGATTACACATGAAGAAGGTGAATTGCCATCGACATTTGTAGATGGACGAAATTTACTCTTCCTATCATTTGCTGCTGTATTAGCAAAACAAGTTGGAGCACGTCATATTGTAACAGGTGTATGTGAAACTGATTTCAGTGGTTATCCAGACTGCCGTGACGTGTTTGTGAAATCGTTAAACGTTACTTTAAATTTATCTATGGATTACCCGTTTGTCATTCACACGCCACTTATGTGGATTGATAAAGCTGAAACATGGAAATTATCAGATGAACTTGGAGCATTTGAGTTTGTTCGGGAAAAAACATTAACATGTTATAACGGAATCATTGGTGATGGTTGCGGTGAATGTCCAGCATGTCAACTTCGTAAAGCAGGATTAGATACGTACCTACAGGAACGCGAAGGAGCGAACAACTAATGGATAACTTTTTTGGATTTCGCATCGTAGAGAATTTGCAAAAAATGGACAAGGATATTCAGCGTAAACAACTCAAATACCATAATAAAAGAGTAATGGTCAGCAAGGAATTTACATTTGATGCAGCACACCATTTACACTGTTATGAAGGGAAATGTAAAAACTTACATGGTCACACATATAAAGTTGTATTTGGAATTAGTGGATATGTAAATGAAATAGGTCTTGCAATTGACTTTGGAGATATAAAAGAAATTTGGAAGAATGAAATCGAAATTTATTTAGATCATCGTTATTTAAACGAAACGTTACCTGCAATGAATACGACTGCTGAAAATATGGTCGTTTGGATTTATGAAAAGATGGCAGAAGCACTAACAAAAGAGAATCGAGTGAACGAATATAAAGGAGCTCGCGTTGAATTTGTTCGTCTATTTGAGACGCCGACTAGTTATGCGGAAGTAAGACGGGAGTGGATGCTCGATGAGTAAAATCCCTGTCTTAGAAATATTCGGTCCGACTATTCAAGGTGAAGGAATGGTTGTAGGGCAAAAGACAATGTTTATCCGTACAGCTGGTTGTGATTATAGCTGTGCTTGGTGTGATTCTGCTTTTACGTGGGATGGATCAGCTAAAGATCAAATTAGACAGATGACACCAGAAGATATTTGGGATGAGCTTGTTGCAATTGGAGGAGAAAAATTTTCTCATGTTACGATTTCAGGCGGAAATCCGGCATTACTGAAAAATATTGAGTTTCTTCTTTCAATATTAAAAGAAAATGGAATGCGAACGGCAATTGAAACGCAAGGGAGTAAATGGCAAGATTGGTTACTTCAAATTGATGAGGTAACAATTTCTCCAAAACCACCAAGTTCGACGATGAAAACAGATTTTCAGAAGTTAGATGCTATTATTCAGAAACTAGCAGGAAAAGATATTAGTTTAAAAGTAGTAGTATTCGATGATCATGATTTTGAATATGCAGTTAAGATGCACGAACGTTATCCAGGTGTACCATTTTTCCTGCAAGTAGGAAACGATGATACAAAAACAGTGGATGATGCGATGCTTATTAAAAAATTATTAGATAAGTATGAGTGGCTGATTGATAAAGCTGTAAATTGTAAAGAGATGAATGATGCAAAAGTATTGCCTCAGCTTCATGCGTTAGTATGGGGAAATAAACGCGGCGTATAACGAGAAGGGATGTTTAAAATGACTGGAAGATTAGATGAAGATTTAAAAGATGTAACATTATTAGGAAATCAAAATACAAAATATTTATTTGAATATAGCCCAGAAATATTAGAGGTATTTGATAATAATCATCCAAACCGTGATTATTTTGTAAAATTCAATTGTCCTGAATTTACAAGTTTATGTCCGAAAACAGGACAACCAGATTTTGCAACAATTTATATTAGCTATATTCCAGAGCAAAAAATGGTAGAGAGTAAATCTTTAAAGTTGTATTTATTTAGTTTCCGCAATCATGGTGATTTCCACGAAGATTGCATGAACGTTATTATGAACGATTTAATTAAATTAATGGATCCACGTTACATTGAGGTATGGGGGAAATTCACACCACGTGGTGGCATTTCAATTGATCCATACTGCAACTACGGTCGCCCAGGGACGAAGTATGAACAAATGGCTGACTACCGCATGATGAACCACGATCTATATCCGGAAACAATTGATAATCGTTAATAGAAAGAAAGAGCCTGTATAGTATACAGGCTCTTTCTTTCTATTATATTATGCATTTTGATTAATGACAGTATAGTTTTTATGACTTACAACTGTAAGAGGTTCCATATCTAGTTCTCTAAAATTCTTCATAATTGTTATATCAACAATAACAGAGTTTTGATTTACTTTTTGAACACGGCCTTGCATTCCACCTTTAAATTCGATGATATCTCCAGTTTCTGCGATCTGCATAAGCAACTCTCCTTGTTACAGTTTTCCCAAAAAAAGAATAAATTTGGGTTTTTTTATTTCCTCCTATTTTGAACCATATTTCCTACTTTGTAAATGTTTCCAAAGTAAAAATTCGAAAAATATTCACTTTTTGTAAGAAAATATGTAGAAAATCCATGTTATTTGAAAAAAATAGCAAAAATGCGGGAATCTTTATATCGAGGTATAATGAAAAAGTAGAATAACCTGCTGAAGTGGGAGAAATTAGAGGCGGTAAAATGATGTTTGAATTTGTGGGGAGTGTTATAGCTTTAATTTTATTTTTATTTTCTTATATGCATTTAAAAAAGATTCGTCAATATGATACGAGTACATATTTTGATGGGATGGATGGTATCCATGCTTCGATAACGCATGATAGTGGTGGGGAGATGTAAAGGTATATGACTTTCTTTTCTTGCGTGGTATGATGTTTAGAACTAGTGCATAATAGAGTTCGTAAGTGATGAATGGAGAGTGAAAAGAATGAAGATTTCTTTTATTCGTCATGGTTGTTTAGGTCGTATAAGAGAACCGATGACAATTAATTCATTTCACGAATGGATGAAACAGTATGATTCCGAGTCAATGATACAAAAAGCTAAAATGCCGATAGAAACAATAGAGGCAATTGAAGCAGCGAAATTTGTCTTAACAAGTGATCAAAGGCGTGCTGTACAATCAGCAGCTGAATTAACGGATTCTTTATCTTTTATGCAAAACTCTCTTTTTAGAGAAGCTGAAGTTCCTTCATACTTTTTTGCTCCGAAGTGGTTGAAATGCACAATTAAGGTATGGATGTTCATTGGGCGCACATTATGGATACTTGGCTACCATAAAGATGTTGAGTCTTATAAGGAAGTAAGAGAGAGGGCAAGGCAAGCGGCTTACCTGTTACATCGTTATGCTCTCGTACATGGAAGTATTGCTCTTGTAGGTCATAATTATTTTAATTCGATGATTGGAACGGAGCTGAGGGCAATGGGATGGTCTGGTTCTCCTATTTTGCATAGAAAGCCATGGGGATGTACAACATATACGTTTCACGAGGCGATGGATGGAAATATATTAAATACGAATTTAACATAAAAGCACACGATTTATATAAATCGTGTGCTTTCTTTTTAAGATATAGAAATTTTGACGTTTAATGGTTTTACGAGATGAGCATAAGGTTCGCCTACTAGCATAACAATTTCATCTTTTTTATAACCTAACTTTTCGTATAGTGAATAGGCGCGTTTGTTTTCTAAATTAACAAGTAAAGCGATTTTTTCATGCCCTTTTTCAGTTGCATAGATTTCGGCAGCTTCAATTAATTTAGAACCAATACCTTTTCCACCGTGTGCACTTGAAACTGATAATGTATCAATGTAATACTCATCAAGCTCAGCTTCTTTTTCTAACGTAATCGATTCATCTTTATGTAATTCTCTTAAGTGATGTACAATTGGTGCGTCAAGCTGTGTTGCTTCACTACCGTGATAAGCGACAATAATTCCAACTGCACTTTCGTCTTGTTCATAAATAAAACAGTTTTCGTAGCTCAGACGGTTATTTTCTTTTGAGAACCATGTCTCAAGTCCTAGTAATACTTCTGCTTCAACTGTGCTACCTGTGATTTTTTCAGCAATTTCATGCAGAGCATTATACAATAAAGGAGCTATTGCCATTGCATCTGTCTTTTTTGCTTTCCGAATCATAGTATCCCTCCTAGTTCTATTTGTATATTGTAGCATAGTGGTATGGAACTTTGCATAATTGAATGCCGAAATGTTTGATATAGAGAAGTAGCTATGTTAGTATATGATATTTAGTGGACATATAGTAAAACGATATTGTTTGCGAAATAACGAAAATAAAATCATGGCATAACAACAAGATAAAGTGAAATGTTAATCAGTAAGATTTTTTGTTCATTCCACGACTGATTAGTAGTCAACACCAATCGGACTACCCGCAAATAGCGGGATAATTTTACAGTTGTTGACCTATAGAATATACGATAGAATAAAATATTGCAGAGAGGTGAAATACATGGATAAAGAATTAGCAAATACAATTTTAGATCAGCTGAAAAATGGTGAAATAACGGAGTATGTTGTTACGAAAGATGTATTTTATACGTTCAGAGAAGTTGTTGTAAATAGAGAAGACTTTAAGCATTTCATTGGTAACGCACAGCGAGGCGGGCAAGTGATTTATACATATTCAGAAACGCCACGTTCATAAAGGGGAATTTTGATCAGCAGGGCATCCCTCACTGATTAGTAACCTTCACCAACTGGACGTTTAATGCGGAATAAATAAAAGATAAAGGAGAGGGGAATTATGGGCGATTTTAAACAAGGCATTTTACCACATTGGGATTATATGTGGAAAGATAGAGCCGGCAATAGATTTATGGGAATGGTTATGTATCCAGAGAAACGAAAATGTTCAGCAAAAATGCTTCAGAAAATAAAAAGAGCATATGAAGAAGCGATAGAAATTAAAGTAACTGTACAAGTTCAACATACATATCAGTATGTAGAAGGAATGATTGTATACTTTGATGAAGAGGCTCCTGTATGTACAATGCTTGATAAAGATGAAAATCCACATCACATATTTGTAAAAGATATTTTGCGTATTGAGCACTCTGAATAAACTTTTCATAAATAAATTGAAGTTCCATAATAATAATCTTTTTCTATAATAGTTATCTTTTAGTATGTAACGAGAGACGAAAGTATATGTATAATATATTTAATAAGGTAAATTTGATAAATGTAATCGTTTTTTAGAGCAGATTATCGTTTTATATCTGTTCTTTTTTGCGTGATGCTGGAGAAATATATTTCTTCAGCATCTACCGTTTTATGACAAAATATATTGTTAACTTTTTTAAAAATAAGGTTAAATTCGTTGACAACTTTTTTGAAAAGCACTTTATTGACATGAGTTTTAGAATGTTGTTTCATAGTCATTGTATTGAAAAAAAACGGCTATCATGTCGAAAAGTAAAAGTTAAAAAAAGAAAGAATTTATACATATATCTTGTGTCTTATTTTGAAACGTAATACAATATATAGAGAAATCAAGAACAACATATAGAGAATATAGATTTGAGAGGGAGGGTCGGAAATGTTAGTTGCATATGATTCTATGACAGGAAACGTGAAGCGTTTCATTCACAAATTAAATATGCCGGCCGTTCAAATTGATGAAGATCTAGTAATAGATGAAGACTTTATTCTTATTACGTATACAACAGGTTTTGGCAATGTACCAGAACGTGTTTTAGACTTTTTAGAGCGCAATAATGAAAAATTAAAAGGCGTATCTGCAAGCGGCAATCGTAACTGGGGAGACATGTTCGGTGCAAGTGCTGACAAGATTTCTACTAAATATGAAGTGCCTATTGTATCAAAATTTGAGTTATCTGGAACAAATAACGATGTAGAATATTTTAAGGAAAGGGTGCGGGAGATTGCGACACATTGAACTGAATAATGAAATCACGCAAATGCAGGACGGTTTTTATCAGCTTCATAAAGATAAAGAGGCATTAGAAGTCTTTATGGAAGAAGCTAGAGAGAATACCGTTCCTTTTAATAGCGTGGCAGAGCGAATGGAGTATATGAAAGAACATGATTACTATTACAACGTTCTGGACGAGTATAGCTTGGAGGAAGTAGAGGAAGTATATAACATCGCTTATGGTGAAAACTTCGAGTTCCAATCTTATATGGCAGCATCTAAGTTCTACAAAGATTATGCGTTAAAAACGAATGATCAAAAACAATACTTAGAAAGCTATGAAGATCGTGTAGCAATTGTTTCATTATACTTAGGACGCGGTGATGTTTCGAAGGCAAGACAATTCGCAAGCATGATTGTAAAACAAAACTACCAACCAGCGACACCAACCTTTTTAAATGCGGGAAGAAGCAGAAGAGGAGAAATGGTGTCTTGTTTCTTGTTAGAGATGGACGATAGCTTAAATTCGATCGGCTTTAACATTAATACTGCGATGCAATTATCGAAAATCGGCGGGGGAGTAGCTTTAAACTTATCTAAGCTACGCGCACGTGGTGAGCAAATTAAAGGTATCGACAACGCTGCAAGTGGTGTAGTACCTGTTATGAAATTGCTTGAAGATTCGTTTTCATATGCGAATCAACTTGGCCAACGAAAAGGTGCCGGTGCAGTATATTTAAACATTTTCCATTGGGATATTATTGAATTCCTTGATACAAAAAAAATAAATGCCGATGAGAAGAGCCGTATTCAGTCTCTATCAATCGGAATTATCGTTCCAAGTAAGTTCTTTGAGCTTGCTGAGAAAAATGAGCCTTTCCATGTTTTCGCACCTTATACGGTTTATAAAGAATATGGCAAGCATTTAGATGATATTGATATTGATGAAATGTACGATGAATTAATGAGCAATCCGAAAGTGAAGAAGAAGCCACTAGATATTAGTGCACGTGATATGCTTATTAAAATCGCTATGATTCAGCTTGAGTCTGGTTACCCATACTTAATGTTTAAATCAAATGCAAATAATCAACATCCATTGAAGGATATTGGAACTGTGAAGATGTCGAACTTATGTACAGAAATCTTCCAGCTTCAAGAAACTTCAGAAATAAATGATTACGGTACAGATGACATTATCCGTCGTGATATTAACTGTAACTTAGGATCGTTAAATATCGTAAACGTAATGGAAAATAAAGAAATTCGTGAAGCGGTTCATGCAGGAATGGAAGCTTTAACAGCTGTTTCTGATATGACGATCATTCCGAATGCACCAACCGTGAAAAAAGCAAATGACGAGCTTCATTCAGTTGGACTTGGAGCAATGAATTTACACGGGTATTTAGCAAAAAATAAAATCGCTTATGAAAGTGCAGAAGCGAAAGAGTTTGCTCGTACATTCTTTATGATGTTAAATTACTACTCTATTGAGAAAAGTATGGAAATCGCTACAGAAAAAGGCGAGACATTTAAAGACTTCGATAAATCTGATTATGCGAATGGCACATACTTTGAAAAGTATGAAACGACAGATTACAGCCCAGTAACTGAAAAAGTTCAGCAACTATTTGAAGGAATTCATATTCCAACAAAAGAAGATTGGAAAAGTTTAAAAGAGCAAGTGCAAAAGAATGGTTTATACAACTCATATCGTCTTGCCATTGCTCCAACACAATCAATCAGTTACGTTCAAAATGCAACTTCAAGCGTAATGCCGATCGTAAGTCAAATCGAATCAAGAACATATGCGAACGCGACAACATATTATCCAATGCCGTATTTATCAAAAGATACGTTCTGGTACTATAAATCTTCTTACGATATGAATCAGTTTAAATTAATTGATTTAATCGCAGAAATTCAAGAACATATTGACCAAGGAATTAGTACAATTCTTTACGTTAATAGTGATATTTCAACACGTGAATTAGCACGTTACTACATCTATGCACATAAAAAAGGCTTAAAGAGTCTGTATTATACGAGAACACGTAAATTAAGCGTGGAAGAGTGTGTGGCGTGTACCGTTTAATGGCATATTGCCATACTAAATGAATAACCCAATAGTATGAGCAGGGTTATGAACCCTGCTCATACTTGGTTTGTTCTACTAAACGGTTAGCTTTTCATTGTTAGATGGAAATTTAACCGTTCAGTAGAACAATAATAGATATAGGGGTGATTCAATGCGCGCTGTTAACTGGAATAAAAAGGAAGATGATTTCAGTTTAATGTTTTGGAAGCAAAACATCGCTCAGTTTTGGACAGAAGAAGAAATAGCGGTTTCGTCTGACAAAAATACTTGGGTGCAATTATCGAAAGAAGAGCAAATTGCTTATAAGCGTGTATTAGGTGGTTTAACACTTTTAGATACGAAACAAGGTGGCGAAGGAATGCCACTTGTACTTGTTCATCTTGAAAATTTACAAGCGAAAAGTGTATTAGCTTTCATGGGAGCTATGGAAGAAGTACATGCGAAAAGTTATAGTCACATTTTCACAACATTAGCTACAGAAGAAGAAATTGATGATATTTTTGACTGGGTAGACAATCATCCGTTACTTGAGAAAAAAGCTGGTATTATTACTAGTTACTATCGTCGTTTATTAAAGCCTGAAGTAACGAAAAAAGAGTTATACATGGCAATGGTAGCAAGTGTGTTCTTAGAAAGTTACTTATTCTATAGTGGATTCTTCTATCCACTTTACTTAGCTGGTCAAGGTAAACTGACGGCAAGTGGTGAAATTATTAACCTTATTATCCGTTAACTTATGGCGGCTTTTGGTAGAGATACCAATTGAAAAACCCTTTTAATTGCTGGGACCCCCTATTGTAAATTTATCTGTATTATTATTGATGAATATATGCATTCAGGTTATTCTCTAACTATCAATAGATGGAAAGGAGAATAGCTGATAGGGCAATCAGCAGCGAAGCCTTTATCTAGCGATAACATGTACGGAATTTACTATTTAAAAATCAATGGGAAGTATTATATTGGTAAAGATGTGAACGTTTCAAATTTAAAACGAATTAGGGAACATATGTGGATGTTAAAGAGTGGTACACATTATAATAGGTATTTACAAGCAGTATATTGTAAATATGAATCCACTTTAGAATATGGAATTCTAGAGGAAATAGAATGTTCATTGGAAGAATTGAGTGAGATTGAGCAACAGTATATTTGGCTGTATGATTCTTATAATAATGGCTATAACTTGACATTAGGCGGAGAAGGATTGGGTGGAATTAAATTCACTGAAGAACAATTAGAGAAGAAAAGGCAACGTGTTATAGGTGAAAAAAATCCACAATCAAAAATTACAGATGCACAATTTTTTGAGATTGTAGAACTACTAAAGTGCGGAAAGACAAATCCAGAAATTGCTGATATGTATAATCTTCATCCTAATTATGTATCTTTAATTCGACATAAGAAACGTTATAAATATCTTTGGGGAAAAGTACAAAATTATTTGCCGGTTAAATCTGAACACCAACTGAAAACAAGGGGACGTGTTACTCTTGAAATGTTTTTGGATATCGTTCAGATGCTACAAGCCGGTGAATCTAATGCATCCATTGAAAGAAAACATGGGTTATCGAGCGGCACAGGAAGCCGTATCAGACATCGAAAACTGTATAAACAGTGGTGGGTGCGATACGTAGATAAAGGAACGTTCAACGACTATCCCAATGGCGGTGAAATTCCGCAAGAGGAGTAGGGCCAAGCGGTGGGTGAGAATCCCTTAAATCGAAATGGAGGGCTACCTGAGAAGGTAGATGATATAGTCTCTTCTTACAGGAAACTGTAAGCTGTATAAACGGCATAGGAGTAGCGAACTTATGTGAAGGTAAAGGATGAGTCAATTCACGGCGTATTCGTCGGTATTTTAGCACAACAAATCTTCGCAGAACTTTCTGCAGAAGAGCAACAAGAAGTGCAAAAAGAAACACAAGAGTTATTAATGGAACTATATGAAATTGAAATGGCCTATACAGAAGAAATTTACACTTCTATCGGTCTTGTAGAAGATGTAAATCGTTTCGTTCGTTACAATGCGAATAAAGGGCTTATGAACTTAGGACTTGAGCCGAAGTTTGAAGAAGAAGAAATTAACCCAATCGTTTTAAATGGTTTACGTACAGATACGAAAAACCATGATTTCTTCTCTGTAAAAGGAAATGGTTACGTAAAAGCAACGAACGTTGAAAAGTTAGCTGACGATGACTTCGTGTTTAACTTTTAATATAGGATTATAAAGAAAAGCTGTCTTATTCATTGATAAGACAGCTTTTCTTTATAATTTTGTTTACATAACACTATTATTTCTATGTAGCGATCGTTGAAAAGTTAGCTGACGATGACTTCGTGTTTAACTTTTAATATAGGATTATAAAGAAAAGCTGTCTTATTCAGACAGCTTTTCTTTATAATTTTGTTTACATAACACTATTATTTCTATATAGCGATTTATGTTTGGGAAGTTCTATTCGGTTAACGGATAGAACTTTTTGTAATTAAATGGGTATTTACAAACTTTTTGTATCGGTGTATTATTTAACTAGTACACCGATACAAAAGGAGGGAAGAAATGAAAATAGAGTTTTCTCCAAATATACCAATTTACATTCAGGTAATGGAATACATAAAAAAAGAGATCGTAACAGGACATTTATTGCCTGGTGATAAAATTCCCTCTGTCCGTGAATTAGCGAGTGAATTACAAGTGAATCCAAATACGATTCAGCGTACATTTCAAGAGCTAGAACGGGATGGAGTTGTTGTAACACGTAGAGGAATGGGACGGTATGTAACGAATGAAGGGGAGAAAATTATGGAGCTGCGAAAAGAGATGGCGAAAGAATTACTTCATTCTTTTATAGATGGAATGAACAATTTAGGTTTTTCAGAAGAAGAAATTCTTACAATTCTTCGTTCTTCATTACATGATAAGAGGGAGGAGAGCCAATGACAGAGCTATTAAAAATAGAAAACTTATGGAAGAGATACGGATTAAAAGCAGTGATCCGTGAATTAAACATAGAGATTACGGAAGGGAAAATCGTTGGGCTTGTTGGAGATAACGGGAGCGGGAAAACAACGTTATTGAAAATGATTGCAGGCTTGCAACACCCTTCTGAAGGCAGTATCACAATAGACGGTAAAAAGGTAGGATTACAGACGAAAGAAATCGTTTCATTTATGTCCGATAAGCCAGTCTTTGATGATTGGATGACTGTAAAAGACGCTTTATTTTTCTACCGGGATTTTTATAAAGACTTCGATATTCAAAAAGCGGTAGATACGATTGCAGAATTTAAAATACCGTTAGAAGAAAAAATTACAGCATTGTCAAAAGGTATGATAGAGAAGCTGCAAATCATTTTAACATTTTCTCGAAAAGCGAAGCTATACGTACTGGATGAGCCATTGGGCGGGATAGATCTTGTTTCTAGAGAACATGTACTTGAGTTAATACTTAAATTTTATCGTGAAGATTGTACGCTACTTATATCGACTCATTTAATAAGAGAAATCGAAAATATATTCGATGAAGTAATCTTTTTGAAAGATGGAGAAATAATATTACATGAAAATGTGGAAGAACTACGATTTCAAAAGGGTAAAGCAGTACATGAGCTGTTTAAGGAGGCCTATGAGAAATGAGTCAGCTTTTTCTTTATCTGTATAATTGTAATAAGAGAAAGATAGCCATTATTTACTTTGGTTTTATTACAGTTTCATTAATTCTTTTATTTAATATGAAAGGAGTTTCAGGAGTTAGAATTTCAGGTAGGCAAGATATAATTATTATTATATTCTTTATCGTACTAGGTATAAATGGATTTGCAATTCTTTTAACAGGTATATCGTCTTTTCGGAAAATGTTAAAAAATTCTATGCTACGTTATACTTCTATTTCAGCAAAAAAGTATATATGTGCAAATATTTTATTCTGTGTACTACTCTTTATGATTTTGCTAGGAATAGGAATCATTTTTCTATACTATTTTTCTTTAAATATTTACAATGGAAAAACTAATTTAGGTATTCAGCAAGCAATACACAGTTTATATAATTATGGAATATTACATCATATGTTATCTATTTTCTTATGGGGACTAGATTTTCTTAATATGCTAGTTTCTATTTATTTTATTATAGTAATTGTAAAACTATTAAATGTGAAATCATCGATGAATAAAGTTGCTTGTTTAGTTTTATTCGTCATTTTTACCGCATTTAATGGGGGAATAACATATATTTTTCAGCAAATAGAAAAGTATGTGTTTGCTATAAATAATATTGGATTTATAGATCAAAATGGTTTTTTAAATACATCATTTTATTCTGGTACAGAGATTACAATTTTAAATCTATTTTTTAATTGTTTATTAACAATTATATTACTAGTAGTTACAGGTCACATAGTCGATAAAAAACTAGAAGTCTAAAGGAGGAATCAGCATTGGGAAACGTAGTAGTAAAGTTAGAGAATGTTCGAAAAAAGATTGGTGGAACGGAAATTATTCGTGGTTTATCATTTGAGGTTCGTGAAGGAGAAGTATACGGATTCCTTGGGCCGAACGGTAGCGGTAAGACGACGACGATCCGTATGATGACAGGTCTTATTTCAATGACAGAGGGCGATATTACAATTTGTGGACATAGTATTCGCTCGGAGCGTGAAAAGGCACTAGAGCAAATTGGAGCGATTGTAGAAAATCCTGAACTATATGATTATATGACAGGAATGCAAAACTTAAAGCATTTTGCGAATATGGCCATTACACCAATTAGTAAAGAGCGCATTGCTGAGATTGTAAAGCTTGTTGAATTAGAGCATGCGATTCATAAAAAGGTGAAAACATATTCACTTGGTATGAAACAACGTTTAGGAATTGCACAGGCATTACTTCATCAGCCGAAAATCTTAATTTTAGATGAGCCGACAAATGGATTAGATCCAGCTGGTATTCGCCAAATTCGTGATTATTTACAACGTTTAGCGAAAGAAGAGAATATTGCTGTAATCGTATCAAGTCACTTATTGAGTGAAATTGAATTAATGTGTGATCGCGTTGTTATTATTAAACAAGGTGAGTTTGTACAAGAGTACAACTTACATGAAAAAGTGAAACATGATGAGGCAGTCGTTGTAGCGTTTGAAGTAGATGAAGTTCAGAAAGCAAATGAAATCATTAAAGGCAAAGCAAAAGGGAATGTAATTGTAGCATCTGTAACAAAAGACAACATTCCGCAACTTGTAAAAAAACTTGTTCATGCTGATGTGCTTGTATATGGCGTTACTGTTCAAAATAAAACGTTAGAGGATGAGTTCTTAGCGATTACTGGGGGAGTGAAAGCGTAATGTTTAAATTAATTCAAAATGAATTTTTAAAGTTGCATGCGAAAAAAGGTATGTATATTTTAATTGGTGTCATTGCTTTATTGGAGATTTTAGGAACAGTAGTATTGGCGAAATGGGGCGACGCTGGTAGCTTAAGTGGATCTTACTTAGATTTTGCAAGTTCAAATATCGGCTTAATTATGATATTCACAACGATCTTTGGAATTACAATAGCTTCTCGTACAATTACAGATGAATTCCAAAAAGGAACGATTAAGCAATTATTAATTCGTCCAAGAAAACGAATGATAATTTTATTTTCTAAATATATTACAGTATTATTAACGATGTTATTTATCGTATTTGCTAGTACGTTAATTGCTATGATTATTGGTGTAATTGTAATGGACGGTAGTAAAACTGAATTAACGTTAGGAATTGTTTTAAAAACAATTGTATATCAGCTGTTATCACCATTTTTCTTTGCAACACTTGCATTTTTCTTAGCAAACGTATTTAGAAAGTCTGTATTACCAATAATTATTACGATGTTTCTATTATTCTTACAAGGTACAATTAACATGGTATTAATGATGTTTGCAAAAGGTGTAGCGAAGTTTGTAGTATTCAGCCATTTGGATTTAAGAGCTTACGATAGTAATAAATTAATCAATGGTGGAATGGAACCAACATTTACAGAATTTACGTTTACAACTTCATTATTACTTGTAGCTGCATACTTTGTTGTGTTACTTGTAGCATCAAGTGCATTATTCCAAAAACGTGACGTATTATAATAAAAGAAATCCCCGCTTGTAAAAACGGGGATTTTTATTACATAAATTTCACTTGGATTGCAACTTGAAGAACAGCGATATGGTATTTTAAGAGCTATGCTGTTTGAAATGATTTGAGAAAAATAGGAAGGATTTCAACTATATTCATATTATAATTTAGTTATCCTGCTATTTATAGGGAAAGGATTGCCTATAAAGTACTGATTAAAGTTTTATTTTATTTTTACTATCTTTGGGGGTGTTCTATATGCACTATGCATTTTCACGTATAAGGCTACGTAGCTTTTTTGGATGGATGATTATAGGGGTGTTCCTTATAATGATACCATTAGGTCTAGCAAATGTTTCTGAGAATACGATGGAGGTTATTTCACAAATAACTGTATTTTTTGTATTTCCGTTACTTTGGCTATACGTAAAAACAAATAAAAATAATGTTGTATTTAACAGTTTTTTTGATAAGCCAGGACGTTTATCTTGGGGATTAATTGTATTAGCAACGATAATGGGGATGATTTTTTCAGTTGGCATATCTCAGATTCAATTTTACATATTAGCACATACGTTACCGAATTTCTTAGTTACTATGCTAGAAGACGGAAATGTTATTAATACGAGTAACGTATATATGACGATATTTACTTTCATTTCAGCATGTGTGTTAGCACCTATTATGGAAGAGGTTATTTTTAGGGGATTTTTCTTACAGCGGATGGCTCATAAATGGGGAATTAAAAAAGCTGTAATTATATCTTCAATTATTTTTGGCCTAGGACATTTTGATGTTATTGGTGCGTTCATGTTTGGTGTCGTTATGTGTCTTTTATACATAAAAACAAAAAATATATGGACGAATATAGCTGTGCACGCTCTAAATAATTTGATTGCAACAAGTATGCAATTTTTCGGTGGAGAAGAAAGTGGTACAATCTCAATTACTGAATTACAAGCGCAAAGTAATTTATGGATTGGTATCGGTCTTACAGTTGTTGGATTACTATGGTTAATTCCGTATGTTTGGAAACAATGGCGTACAGTAAAAGAAGTTGGCGTGCCACCAGTACGTTTTATAAATGAGCAAAAAGTAGTGAATTCATCACAAGAAAATGAAGTGTATAGTCAAGTGATCGTAACCGATAGATTGATGGCCATAGAGTTACCAGATGAGGCTGTAAATAAGCTTCGGTTAGAAGAAAATGATTATGTAACAGTAGCTGTAGAAGAAGATAAAATCGTTATAAAGAAAGCACATAATAGATAATTAAAAAGTAGCTCTTAGGAGCTACTTTTTAATTTGTAATAATTTCTACACGAAAATTATTACCGTTCTTTACATATTTAATATCTGTAACAGTGCGGACTGTCTTTAAAATCTCCACTTTTTCACCAATTCGCGGGATGGTCGGAACATTGTCCCAAATACCAAGCAAGTCATCTAATTGTGCCGTTTTTTCATAAAACCAGATTTTCAATGTAAAGCCCCTTTCTCAAATATTATGTATTTTAATACATAATATATTATTTTTATTCTTATTGTAAGGGGTTTTTTTATAATTTATGAATAAAAATAAATTAATCTTCTGGGAAGATATGTTCAATATCAGGAGTAAGAGATACTTCTGATAATACGATATGAGAAACGGTCGTTGCATATGAAGAAACATCATTGATAAATTCTTCAAGTTCAACGAGTGAAGGAACAGAAATTTTTACAATGTAGCATAAGCTTCCTGTTACTCGGTAACAAAAACTTGCAGATGGATAAGACTGAATAAACTGTTGCATACGTGTTGTATCACCATTTTTTAAAGTGATTTCTAAAATACAATCTAAAACTAGTCCTGCTTTTTTATAGTCGATATCGATTGTATATTTTTGAATAACGCCTTCACTTTCAAGTTTACGAACACGTTCTGCAGTAGACGGAGCAGATAAGTTTACTCGTTTCGCCAATTCACGCATAGAAAGGCGACTATCATTATATAATTCATTTAAAATTTTTCGATCAACACGGTCTAGTTGCATTTGTAAATATACCTCCAGTAAAATAATGATTTTTGTAAAGGAAAAATATAAATTAAGATTCATATGAAATGTAAAGTGAACGTTATTTATTTTACAATAAAACAGAAGGAAATAGGAGGGGAAATGATGGAGAGAATTTCATTATCAAATGTAGGAGATACAAAGTTTCAAAAGTTATTAGGGCATAATTCGGATATATTACACTCGTGGAGTAAGTTAGAAGATACACTGTACAATAAAGGAACTCTTTCAGCAGAGTTGAAGGAGCAAGTGAGAAGAACATTAGCGTATGGGAATGAATGTCTGTACTGTATGGCAAAGGGAAGACCTGATGATGTGCAAAAGGCAGAGGAGATTGGTGTAGCCGTTACTTTTGCGCATACATTTGTTCATGACCGAAAAGCAATAGATGATACTATGTTTCACGCATTAAAACAATATTGGACAGAAAAAGAAATTGTAGAGCTTTGCGCCTATGTTTGCTTTATTACTGCGTCACAACAACTTGGTTTTCTATTTCAATTACAGCCAAATTAAGGGGGAAATGATGACAAATCAAATAGCACTTATCATAATCGATGTACAAAAGGCATTTCAATTACCAGATTGGGGCGAGAGAAATAATATTTTTGCTGAAGAAAACATGAGAATTTTGTTAGAAGAATGGAGAAAAAGGAAACGACCAGTTTTTCATATTCAACATGTAAATAAAGAAAATGCTCAGTCAATGTTTTATGAGAGAGCGGAAACGGTAAACTTTAAAGAAGAAGTGCAACCACTACTTGGTGAAGTGGTTATTCAGAAATTCGTTAACAGCGCGTTCATTGGGACAAATTTAGAAGAGCAATTAAGAAAGAACAAATGTAATGCAGTAGTGGTTGTAGGATTAACGACAAATCATTGCGTGGAAACTACGACACGAATGGCAGGGAATTTAGGATTTACAACATATTTAGTGAGTGATGCAACGGCTACTTTTAACCGTATAGGTTTAGATGGTAAAGAGTATAGTGCAGAAGATATTCACAATATGACACTTGTAAATTTACATGAAGAGTTTGCTACGATTGTGACGACAAAAGAAGTGTTAAAATTATTTTAAGAAAATAATTGCGAATTATGTAGAAAAAAATAAGAATATTTCGTATAATCTAAGTACAATCATTTTGAAAATAGGGGTGGCATCATATGGAGCAAATTTCAGTAAAGAAATTAGAAGAGGTACTTGTTGTAGCAGGGGATGATAAACAGAAGCAAAAGGAATTTTATGAATTGCTCTTATCTACTGAGTTTTATGTTGCTGGTTCACTAGAAGCAGAGGACGGGGCAACAGAAGGAATACTTCGTTTGCGTCATTTCCAAGGAGAAGGTAGATGGATCGTTCCGTTCTTTACACAAATGGAATTTGTAAAAGATGTGTTGCCAGAAGGAACGCCCCTTATTACGATACGTGGGAAAGAGTTATTTGGTAGCATTGAGAAAGATGCTACAGCTGTATTAAATGTTGGCACTGATATAAGTAAAACATTTATTCCAGAAGAAATTGCAGATATCGCATCTGGACGAATTTTTAATTATTATAAGTAAAAGTAAAAGGAAAAGCGTAATCGCTTTTCCTTTTACTTTTTAATTTGAATATGAAGTGGCTATACCAGAAGAAATAGAGACTGTTTTATTATTCGTGTTTATTGTCGCTGTAGCTCCAAGTGGAATACCGATGTTTGGACTTATATGTCCAATTGGTAAATCGAATAGGACAGGTATATGATATGGCGCGAAATATTCATATAATATTGTTTGCAATGATTGAGATGGCTTTGAAGGAGTGCAGTCGTGACAACTTGTGAAAATAACGCCCCTGCATTCATTAAACTTTCCAGATAAAAGTAGCTGATTTAACATACGGTCAATGCGGTACGGTTCTTCACCAATGTCTTCAAGTAATAAAAGTGTATTGTCCGTATTTATCTCGTAGGGCGAGCCAATTATACTTGCTAACACAGCTAAATTTCCTCCAACTAACGTACTTGTAACTGTACTGTGGGAGCTAGGTACGATACATTCTGATGCAGACAAAATGGTTGAATACGGATGGAATAGCTGATTAAAAGAGGATAAAGATAGGGAATCAATACCTTTTCCTAGTTCTTCAATCATCGGACCATGAAATGTTATAAGCTTTGCATAACGTGAAACAGCAGTATGTAAAGCTGTAATATCGCTATATCCCCAAAAGATTTTTGGATTCTGCCTAATAACTTCATATTGAATGTGAGGAAGAAGACGAGCACTTCCATAACCACCTCGTGCACAAAAAATTGCCTTCACTTCATTATTTGTAAATGCTTCATGTATATCGTCAAGCCGAACTTGATCACTTCCGGCTAAAAATCCATATTTCTCGTAAACACTCTTCCCGATTATTACGGATAACCCCATCTCTTGTAATACATTCACACCTTTTAATACATTTTCGATTGTAGGTGGACCAGATGGTGCAATAATCATTACTGTATCACCTTGTTTTAATGAATTTGGATAAATCATTAAGCTCAGCCTCCTTCTCTTTCAATATATTCGCTTCATATGAAGTTCAACCCTTGCAAAAGCAGGGGAAAGCTTATCAAATAAAGAAGATATAAGGGAAATAGGAGGGAAAATGATGTTTACAAGTCGAGTAACAGACATATTAAAAATTGAGTATCCCGTTGTTCAAGCCGGTATGGCAGGCGCGATTACGACGCCAGAACTCGTTGCAGCAGTAAGTAATAACGGAGGATTAGGGACGCTTGGAGCGGGCTATATGAGCCCAGAACAAATTCGTGAAGCGATTTATAGAATAAGAGAACTAACAGATAAGCCTTTCGGTGTTAATTTACTTGTAACGAAAGAGATACAAATAGAAGAAGAGAAGGTAAATGAGGCGAAAGTATTACTAAGCGGAGTGAATAGAGAATTAGGTATAGAAGTAGAAGGAACGTTAAAGCTTCCAAAAAGCTATAAGGAACAATTACAAGTGCTATTAGATGAAAAAGTACCGGTCGTTAGCTTTGCATTTCAAACGTTAGAAAAAGAAGAAATAAATGATTTAAAAAGAAGTGGAATAAAAGTTATCGGAACAGCTACCCATGTGAAGGAAGCGAAAGTACTTGCAGAATTAGGGGTAGATATAATTGTCGGTCAAGGCAGCGAGGCAGGGGGGCATAGAGGAACATTTGTCGGGAAAGAACAAGATGCTATGATTGGTACTTTTGCGTTAATACCTCAGTTAGTAGGGGCTGTTCCGCATATCCCAATTGTCGCAGCAGGTGGTGTAATGAACGGAAAAGGGCTTGTTGCGGCATTGGCACTAGGAGCAGAAGGTGTTCAAATGGGATCGGCCTTTTTAACAAGTGAAGAGAGTATTACGCACGATGTGTATAAAGAAGCGGTTTTACATAGTACAGATACGAGCACAACGGTAACTCGTGCGTTTTCCGGGAAATATGCACGGGGTATCCGGAATGAATTTATAGAGAGACATGAAGGAAAAGAAGAAGGGCTTCCGATGTATCCAGTGCAAAACGTATTAACTTCTAAAATACGCCAAGAGGCAGCGAAGCAAAATAAGGAAGAATATATGTCACTTTGGGCAGGACAGGCAGCATCGTTGGCACGAATCGAATCAGCTCAGCATGTAGTGGAGCGAGTTATGAAAGAAGCGGAGAATGCAATCGAGCAATTACAAAATATATACAAAAAGACCACTTGAGTAATTCAAGTGGCCTTTTCATTAGTTTGCTTTATAAAATTGTTGGATGGCTTCGTCGATGTAAACCCAGCCTTTCCAACCTAAGTGCATATGATCTTTTAAGAAGTATTTATCGTATTCATGATTTGAGAAGTCGGCAATTGGATAACCAGCTTTTTCAATTTGCTCATGAACTTTCTTATAGTATGCTTCGCGGCGTTCTTTCGGGAAGCCAGCGTAGTCGTACCAAGGACCTTTTACAGGAACAGAAATGAAGAGTGGTTTTGCACCAGATTGTTTTAATAAATCAAGTACAATTTGTAAATCTTCATATTCTGGCGATTGGTCATAAGCATCATTTTTTAAGTAACCTTCACGTTGCTTTAATTTTTTCTTAATTTTGCTATTGAAATAATCATCTTCAATACCGTATTCATTAGATCCAGATTCTACTGCACCTGTTTGATCCGCATGTTTACGAGCCTCTTCCCAGTTCATTTGTTTTAATGAAGGATCAAGCTTTTCTTTGTGCGGTTTAATATTAAACATAGCTGTAAATAAATCTTTACGATCTAAAATGTTACGATAAATATAAGCGAAAGGTTTAGCAGCAAGTGCTTTTACTTTATACTTCGTATCATCATAAGCAATGCCTTCAAGCGAAATTTTTAATAAAGTTTCTTTTTTTACAATCTCAAAGTTTAATAAACGCTTTGCAATTTGTTTTTTCATTTCAGGTTTTAAATCATTGTTGAAAATGAAATGGTAACCTTGTTGCTTTGAAAAGTTAGGTGCAAAGTGCGTTTCATCAATACCTTGTGGTACAAACCATTGCGGAGAAAGAACGAATACCATTTTCTTATCTTTCAATTGATCCATTGTAGATGCGAAGTTTAACACATGTACAAGGTCTTGTGTTCCGCCGCGTCCAAGAAGGAATGGCGTAAATCCTTCAGGCTTTACTTTAAAATAATTAGATGGATGGAAAGCATCCATACGTGCGAATTCCGATGAACCGTACATCGGAAGATATTTTGGATCTGCTAACATCTTTTGCTGTAAAATCATACTTTGAATTTTTTCTTCTTTTAAAGAAGTAGCAGCTTGTTCTACTTTTTCATCACTTAAAAGTGGAAGTAGGAAGCGCGTTGGAATAAGTAAGAATACAGCAAAAAGGGCCAATGCTAAAAGCATCGGACCAAATTTTGCTTTGTTCATCGGATTTCTTCCAACTTTTTAATAACCATGTTTGGTGTAGCCCACTCGTCACGGTCAAAATCAGAAATAGAAACTTCAATATCTAAACGCTCTTGGAATTCAACTAATAAAGATACTACAGCGAAAGAATCAAGGATACCTTCTTCAAATAATTGAACATCTAAGTTTTCTTTCACAATATCGTTTTCACATACTTCTTCTAAAATATCTAATACTTGCTCTTTGAATTCTGCCATTTTTAAAATCTCCTTTATATCCGAAATATATTATATGTGCAACTTCTTAATGGAATAAGAAGGGTGCATTAAAAGTATCTGTTAAGGTGTCCAGAGAAGATTAGGAAACCGAAACATACAACGTGGAACGTAATTACAATCGCAAGGATGCGTGTGAATTTATTGTTTGGCCAAAACTTATGCTTCTTGTTTTTTCGTTCGAAAATATCGAATAAAATAAACAGTGCGGCATGATATAGACCATAAATAATATATTGCGCAACAGCGCTTCCTTGGATATGCCAAATTCCCATAATGAAAAAGTTTAAAAATGCACCGATATACGAAATTGTGTAACGGTTCTTAATTAACTTTTTCTTCGTTGCAAAAAAGACGAAACGCATGTAAATAAAATCACGGAACCAGAATGATAAACTCATGTGCCAGCGGTTCCAGAAGTCTTTAATATTACGACTAAGGAATGGCTTATTAAAGTTTTCTGGCGTTTTAATTCCCATCATATAACTTACACCAATTACAAAAGAGCTATAACCAGCAAAATCAAAGAATAGATATAAGCTATAGCTATACATGTAAATCATATTTGAAAAGATTGTATCGTGTTGAGCGAATGCTGGATCCATGCAATATTGCTTTATTAAGTAAGCAATAATAAATTTATACAAGAAACCTTGGAAAATACGATTTAGTCCTGTATATAGTAAATTTTGATATTCTTCAGCGCTAGGTGGCTTTTGAATATCTTTTTGGAATCTTCGGTAACGATCGATAGGTCCTGTTGAAATCGCAGGGAAGAATAAAACAAATTCCCAGAAGTTAAAGAAAGAAAGCTCTTTAATTAAACCATCGCGAACTTCAAATACCATTTGAACTGCTCTGAATGTTACGTAAGATATACCTAGAAAAACAACAAGTTTTAACTCAGGTAATAACGATGCAAATGGTGCGATTTTTGCCAAAATAAGAGGCAAAATCGATAAAATAACAGCTATGCAAAATGTGAATGTACTATTATTTTGTTTTCTTAAAATTAAATAGCCTTTAATAAGGACATATTGCCAAATAATAAATGTAGCTAACATCATTGCTTGCTTTGGTTTATCTGAGAAGATAATAGCAAGCATGACTAATGTTAAAACGGCATTATATTTACGCAACATTTTACCTTTTAATCCAGCTATGATAGTAGGTATTAATAAAATGCCCACTATAGCGAAAAAATAAAATGATCCATATGCGGTCATGCTGTAACCTCACTCAATAATTTTTTGCGATCTACCTTTCCATTTGGTGTCATTGGAATAGAAGATTGATACATGAATTTACGTGGAATCATGTAGTTTGGTAATCGCTCATTGAGTTCTTTTTTGATTGCAGATGTTAATTTGAATTCTTTTTCAAACGAATGCTCTCCAGGAACAACAACCGCTAATAAATAATCGTATTTCTCACCTTTTTTAATTGGAACGATAACTGCTCCTTCTACGTAAGAACAAGCACGAAGGTGATGCTCAATTTCTTCTAATTCCATTCGATAACCATGCAGCTTAATTTGGAAATCAAGACGACCATTATAGAATAGAAGACCATTTTCAACATAGCCAGCATCGCCTGTTTTATAGGCACGCTCACCGTCAATCATAGTAAATGCTTTTTCTGTTAATTCAGGGCTTCCTAAATATCCAACGCTTACGCTTGGACCGACAATTACGATTTCACCTTTTTCACCATCAGGTGCAATCGTGCCATCTTCTTTCATAATAAGAAGGCGACAGTCTGATTTACAATAGCCAACTGGAAGTGATTTGTATTGATCAAGCACTTCTTCTGTCACGTGAATACCTGTTACAGCGACAGTAGCTTCTGTTGGACCATACGTATTCATAATTGTTGCTTTCGGGAAACGCTCAATTAATTTTCTAGCTACTTCATTTGGTAACACTTCACCGCAGAATAAGAATGTTTTCATGTTCGGTAGCATATTCTCAGAGAAAGATGCTTCCATTAAACACATTTCAGCGAAAGAAGGTGTGGAAGTCCATACTTGAATATCCGATTGCTCTAAAGAAGCAAACAAGTCTTTTGGACGCGCAATCATATCTTTATCGATTGCCCAAAGTGTACCACCTGTTACTAATGATGGGTAAATATCCATTACAGATAAATCGAATGAGAAAGGTGCTTGGTTTAAGAATACTTGCCCTGTTTGTAAGTTGAAATCTTCTACAGCCCATTTTGTAAAGCTAACAAGGCAGTTATAAGTAATCTGAACCCCTTTCGGATTACCTGTGCTTCCTGATGTGTAAATAATGTAGAAGTTCTCATCACCTTTTACCGCATGTTCAGGATTTGGAGTGTTCCCTTTATGAGTAAAGAAAATATCTTTTAAGTTGTCTTCACTTACGATGCGAACTGGTAAATCAGTTACAGTTACTGCTGTTGCCGATAAAAGTAATTTCGCACCAGAATTTTCAGCAATACGTTGTACACGATCAGCTGGGATAGATAAATCTACAGGAATGTAAGCATGTCCAGCTTTTACACATCCTAAAAAGTTAATAATCATTTCAGGTTGCATATGGCCATACACCATAATTGGTGAACGATCGTTTGGATACTCAGAAGAAATCCAATGTGCTAACGCATCAGAATCTTCCTTTAATTGTTTGTACGTAATTTTCGCATCTCGCCAAACAAAAGCGGTTTGATCAGGCGTTTCTGCAGCCCACTTTTCAATTTGTTCTAATAACTTCATAACGTTCCCACCCTAGAATTCATTGTAAATAAATGTACTTGTGTTTGTATCATGGAATCCATACAACCAAAGTAATGCAAATAAAATTGCAAGATAATAAACCGTCTTTGCAACCCATTGTGTGAGTGGTCGAGACCATATCTCTTTTAATCTTTCCATGTCTTTCCCTCTCTTAATGAAATAATAGCTCTTTGTAGGTATCATGTCCTACATTATTGTGAAAAAAACAAAATCCCACATTTTAGGTAAAAATAAGTCAAAAGGCTCTTTTCTGATATTAGCACTAAATACTAAAAAAGAAAATCCCTAACTTAGCAATTATATTACATTCAGCATGAATTTGTAATGGGTTTGACATGTAAATAGAAAGTGGATTGTGTGAATACATAAAAGTGGACTATAAGAATACGTAAAAATGCAGTATTTGTTTTTATTAATCATTTAAGACGGAGTAAAATTTTAAATTTCTAGTTCTTTTGAAAAGGAGGAAATTATCATGAATAGAGTGTGGAAGAGTCTAATTTCGGAAGAAAATATCGTGAAATGGAGAAGGCATTTTCATAAGTATCCGGAATTATCATTTCATGAAAAAGAAACTTCGCAATTTATATATGATACATTATGCTCATTTTCTTCTTTTGAAGTAACGAGACCGACGAAGTATAGTGTACTAGCAATCAAAAGGGGTGTGAAGCAAGGGAAAGTAATTGCGATTCGAGCTGATATAGATGCTTTGCCAATTCAAGAGGAGACAAGTAAATCTTATACATCTGTGAATAAAGGAATGATGCATGCATGTGGGCACGATGCTCACGCAGCTATATTATTAAGTACTGCAGAGGTGCTTAATAATATGAAGGAAGAGTTTGTAGGAGAAATTCGTCTATTCTTTCAGCATGCAGAAGAAGTATACCCTGGTGGTGGACAAGAAATGGTCGAGGCGGGTGTTATGGACGGTGTTGATTATGTAATAGGTTTACATGTTATGTCTGGCTTGGAAAGTGGGAATGTAGGAATTGTATATGGACCGATGATGGCAGCACCAGACGTATTTACAGTTGAGATCCAAGGCAAAGGAGGGCATGCGGCGCGGCCAGAAGAAACGATTGATCCTATCGCTATCGGAGCGCAGATTATTACAAATCTACAACATATCGTATCTAGAAATACAAGTGCTTTCATGCAAAGAGTCGTTTCAGTTACGCAGTTTCATGGGGGAGTGGCTGACAATATTATTCCTAGTACAGCAACTTTAATGGGAACTGTTCGTTCATTTAATCAAGCATTGAGGGTGGAAGCAGAAGGGAAAATCGAAAAAATTGTGAAAGGAATTACAGAAGCACATGGAGGATCGTATACATATACGTATCGATATGGATATGATCCGGTTATTAATGATGAATATATTACGAAAATAGTAGAAGAAAGTGCACTACATTTGTTTGGGAATGAGCGTGTTGTGAAGCTTGAACCTTCTATGGGTGGGGAAGATTTTTCAGCATATTTAAGAAAAGCACCTGGTTGTTTCATTAAATTAGGAACAGGTAATGAAAATATATATACTTGTTATCCACATCACCATCCGAAATTTGACGTGGATGAATCAGCATTAATTTGTGGAGTGGAGCTATTTTTAGAGACGACTATAAGATTACTAAAATCATAGAAAAACAAAAAAAGGCAACTGCGCTCTATCGCAGTTGCTTTTATTTCTTTCCGTCAGAGAGGGCTGAGAAAGAACTATGCTCATTTATAGTATATGAATAGCTAACGGACAAGCTTGTACATTTTAATCATTTTTTTAAAAATAGTTGTTGACATTGATAATCAATGTCAATTAATCTAAATATAGTTGAAATTGATAATTATTATCAATAGGATGGATGCGACATGTTAATGAGAAAAAAATTTCACCTTCTACGGAGGGGATTAAAAGATAAAAATAAAGATGTTGATCAGCATATGGAATGGCAACGAAATGTAATTCGGTCTGAATATGTAGATGAGAAGAAGAGCATTCAAACAGAAAAAGAGATACAAAGTAAAGGGAGAGGTTCAGTTGAGTAAGTTAGTAATGATTTTTGCAAGTATGAGTGGAAATACAGAGGAAATGGCTGACCATATTGCCGGCGTAATTCGTGAAACAGAAAATGAAATTGAAGTTATTGATATTATGGATTCACCAGAAGCTTCTATATTGGAACAGTATGATGGAATTATTTTAGGTGCATACACATGGGGAGATGGTGATCTTCCTGATGATTTCTTAGATTTTTATGATGCAATGGATTCTATTGATTTAACTGGGAAAAAAGCGGCAGTATTCGGATCATGTGATTCGGCTTATCCGAAATACGGAGTGGCGGTTGATATTTTAATAGAAAAGCTACAAGAGCGCGGAGCGGCAGTTGTGTTAGAAGGACTAAAAGTAGAATTAACGCCAGAAGATGAAGATGTAGAAAAATGTTTACAGTTTGGAGCTGAATTTGTAAAACACCTTTCTTAATGGCAGAAGGGAGCTGAAGAGCAAGTGCATGAGAAAATCTCAATCAAAACGATGACAGATTATCATTTGTATGATTTTATGCGGTGTCCGCATAAATTTTATTTTCGTCATATAAAAAGAAGAGAACCTTCTTCATTTGAATGGCAACAAATAGCGCAAATGATTGTGAATCAAATTATTAACGAGTATTACACGCTACCTGCGGGTCAACAAACGAAAATTGTACTTTTAATATTAATAGAAAAGTATTGGAAAAAAGTAAGGATTAATATGTTTGCTTCGAAGACGGAGTACTATATTGTATTAGCGAAGCTAACGGATCACTTATTACAGTTTGTTGAAAGGGATGATAGTCAGACACCACCATTGTTTTTATACGAGAAGTTTCAAACATATATGGAAGAGTTAGGTGTCCACATGTCATTGACATTTGAAGTTGGTGAGTGGAATGCTGAGTCGTTTGTAATTAAAAAGTATGTTGTCGATGCGGATGAGGAAATGCTTGCTCTTTGTCAGAAGCTAATGACAGTATTCAGTTATAAAGCTTTCGGCGTTCTTCCAGGAAAAATTGAAGTTATTAATTTAATAGAAGGAACTAAGTATGAGTACATTCCGAAACAGGAAGATATTATAACTGGAATGGCTGATTTATCTAGAATGAAAGAAATGTTACAGCAACCTGAGCATTATACAGAGCGTCATTTTCGTTCTGAGTGTATAAGTTGTGCGTTTCGTAGTGAATGCCAAGGGGAAGAAGTAAAGAAAGAAGCGAAACAGAAGAAAAATATAGTTCATTAAAGGATGCAACTTTGCATCCTTTTTTGTTATTGACATGAAAAGCTTTTCATCATTTACGGTATATTTGTAGCAGATTTTAATAAAGTGAAACTTTAATCAGTGGGGTTCAATCGGGCTACCCGCAAATAGCGGGATAAAGGGAGGAATAATCAATGAAAGATGAAACGAAAGTATTTCAATGGTTAAAAGAACAAAATGCTCCTTTTGAAATTCAACTGCAAATTTTACAGGCATTTCAATTGTATAAAGTTATTGTTGAAATGGATAAAAAGTTAATGATGTATGAGGAGAGAGTATATAGGGAGAGAATGTAATCTCATCCCTGTAATATCGTTTTTAGTTGTTCTGTACTTGTAATGAATTCGAGTTCATTCTCTGATTCAAAGTTATAAATAATATTATGTAGTAAAGGACTATATTGATAAAAGGTAGTAATGCGGTGAATGAGTAATGGATCATGATGAGAAATAAGTGTACTGTACTGTTCATATACAGATGTAGTAAACTCATGTCCGAAATCATAATATAGTCCTGCAAAATCAAAAGCAGGATCGCCAATTTGCGCATCACCAAAATCGATAACACCTGAAATGCGTTTGTTCTGCTTGTTAAATAAAATGTGATGATGTGTAAAATCAGCGTGAATGATTGTATTTTGAAATTTAGATGTAGCTAGACAGGCAAAGAAATTCTCGAATAAACGATTTAAGGCTGATTTCTGGAACGAAGTAAGATTGTTAGTAACATACTGATTTAATTTAGTTTGTAGCTCTTTCCAGTAGGTAAGTGTTTTTTCAATAGGGAATCCTAACGCTGTAACACTTTTTAGAGGAATACTATGTAGAGCAGCAAGGAAAGTTGCTAATTGTGTAATAAGTGCTTTTCGTTCTTGTTTTTCTAGTGTAGTAACTATTTCTGTTTTTAAAGGTTCACCATGAATGAGAGTATAGTAACTACAAAGCGGAATAGCATCAGTCTCCTTTTTATAGAATAGGTGATACTTTGGAACTTTAATTTCATGTAGTGAACAAGAGAGAAGTGTGCATAGTTCTTTTTCTAACGGAATTCGCATTGCATATTCCTTTTTTCGCGGGAAACGAAACAGTAGCTCATCATTTACTATAATTGCTACATTATCCCAACCTTCTTCATTTTGTTTATATGAATGTATAGAAAGATTAGGCAAAGCTTCTTTTATATAATGTTTGTAAGAGTCCATAATTGTTCCTCGTTTCTGAGTTAAGTTATTCTACTTTATGATATCAGAATTTTCTTTCTATATGTTAAAATATAGCTATCATTATGAAGAAGGGCGGGAGTATTACGAAAAAAAGACTGTTAATCATTTCTCTATGTATCGCTTTTGTATTGTTTTGGTCATATAAAGAGGAGGTTTTTGCTACCTTTAAACCGATTGATCATTACGAGTTAAATAAGGAATTAAAGAATAAAAGTATAGAAAATTTAACTCATAATGAAATGAAAAAGGTAGGAGAGCATTTTGTGACTGAACAACTATCAGTGTTTGAGTTTAATAATAAAGAAGATGTGAAACGAAAAGGTGAAGAAATATTTTTAAATAGAGGGTATGAACAATTAATGGAAAATTATTATCCAAATCGTTTTCGAGATTTAGAGTATAAATTTACAAGCGAGGAGATACGTGAAGAGACAGATGAGAGTTTTCTCTATCAAGCTGTAGCGTACGTTGCGGGTACTGAAAATGGTAAGAGAAGCGAAATTGAATTATGAAGTGAAAATTGTAAAGGTTAATAATATATTTATGGTGCTAGAACAAAAGCAGCGCGTACAATAAAGGAAATTCATTGCTCAATAGATCATTTGGGGGGGGTACTACTTAATGCGGAATAAAAAGGCCCTCAAGGAATCAAGGACCTTTAAAGATTTTCATTTTGTTGACCAAGTTCTTTTTGAGCAATATATAAATTTCCTTGCTCCACTTGTTTAAGTGTATGAACAGAATCGCCTGCATATCCTTTTTGTGTTTTAACAGTTCTTTTGGAACGATTGGAATTTTGTCTCTTCATATAATAGGCCACCTTTCATCAAAAATAAACGAAAATGATAAGTATGAGTAATACAGCAGCGAAAATGGTAATGCCCATTAAAAACGAAGTGTTTTTATATTTAGGTGGCTTATGTACATCTTGCCGATATCCAGGTGAAATTTCAGGGGCAAATTCTTCATCGAATGATTGCTTTTTTTCTTTGTCGTCCATATGTACCCACCTTTCTTTTTCATTATATTATACGTTACAAGAAAAAATATGCATAAAGAAAACAGCCGCTTTATTATTAGCGGCTGTTTTGTGTTGTATATTTTCGTTGTACTTGAAAGAGACGGATAAGTAGGAAGGCAGCGCCAAATGCTAGACCGATAATAAGACCGATCCAATAACCTTTTGCGGCCCATTCTGTATATGTTGCTAATATGTAACCTAGTGGTAGACCTATTATCCAATAAGCAATTAAAGTCATAATTAGAGCAACATTTACATCTTTATAACCACGCAGAGCTCCTTGTACAGGGGTTGCAATTGCATCTGAAATTTGAAATAAAATCGCAAAGATAAGAAATTCTTTTGCTAAATGATGAACTTTTGCATCTGTCGTATAAATAGAAGCAATTTGATTATCAAAGAAGTAGAGAAGAATCGAATATAATAAAGCAAAGGCAAGGGCTAATCCAATTCCAATCAGTCCGTATTGTTTTGCATTATCGTAACGTTTTGCTCCAACTTCGAATCCGACTGCAATAGTCATTGCCATTGCTAAACTGAGCGGAGTCATATATAACAAGGAAGCAAAGTTCATAGCTGCTTGGTGAGCTGCAATAGTTGTCGTACTAAAATTACTCATCATGAGCGTTACCGCAGCAAAAATACTCGTTTCAAAAAAGATAGCAAATCCGATAGGAACGCCAAGCTTTAAGAATGCTGTCCAACTAGAAAGAGAAGGGCGATATAATTGTTTGAAAATGTTGAAAGAGGCAAAAGGCTCTTTCGTCTGAATAATAATGACTGTAATAATTAAAATGCACCAATATGTTGCAGTGGAAGCAATTGCTGCTCCGACACCACCAAGCTTTGGGAAACCGAAGTTACCAAAAATTAATAGGTAATTTAATATTACGTTAATTGGTAATGATAGTAATGTAATAATCATCGTTGTTCGAGTTTTTCCTAATGCATCAATAAATCCACGTAAAACAGTGTAAGTGAATAAAGGTATAATTCCTATTGCGATAATACTTAAAAATTGAGCTGCAATTCGTTCCACAGGTTCTTCTAAGCGCATGCCGTTTAAAATAGGTGAAACGACGAAGGAACCGATGAGGATAACAACGAAGCTAGCACAAATTGCTAAATAAACTGCTTGTATGACAACGTGGGGAACGTCCTTTTTTTTCTTGGATCCGACAAGCTGTGCAACAATGGGAGTAGTAGCCATTAAAATTCCTGTTAATCCCGTACTAACTGGAAGCCATATACTTGTTCCAATTGCAACACCTGCTAAATCAGTTGGACTTGCATGTCCTGACATTGTTGTATCAAAAAAACTCATCGCAAATAATGACATTTGCGTTACGAAAATCGGAAAAAATAGTAATACAAATTGCTTTAACTTTTGTGAAAATGAAGTAGTTTCTTTCATAAAATCCCCTTTCCATATAAAAAAACAAACTCTTACTATCATACAATTTAATCAAAGATTAGAAAAGAAATACGCGCCTACAACATATGAAACCAATAAAAAAAGGATGCACTTTGAAAAGGGATAAGGTATTATGATAAGGTGTGAAAAAATTACATATTATTTGTTATTAAGGAGGCACTACTTGTGGCTGATTGGTTAATTGGTTTAATCATGGGTGCTGTTGAAGGGTTAACAGAGTTTCTACCAGTATCATCAACAGGACATATGATTTTAACAGGACATTTAATTGGATTTGACGATGAGAGAGCGAAAGTTTTTGAAGTTGTTATCCAATTGGGATCGATTTTAGCAGTTGTTGTTATATTTTGGAAGCGTCTATGGTCGTTAGTTGGAATAGGTAAAGTAACAGACGGACCATCGTTAAATTTATTACATATTATTATCGGGATGATTCCTGCCGGGATACTTGGCGTATTATTCCATAGCACTATTAAAGAGGTTTTATTTGGTCCAGGACCAGTTGTTATTAGCTTAGTAGCCGGTGGTATTTTAATGATTGTTGCTGAGAAGTTTTCAAAACCAAGTACAGCAAGAACGTTAGATGAAATCACATATAAACAGGCATTTACAATTGGAATGTTTCAATGTTTAGCTCTTTGGCCAGGATTCTCTCGTTCTGGTTCTACAATCAGTGGTGGTTTATTAGCTCGCGTGTCGCATACAGCGGCAGCTGAATATACGTTCATTTTAGCGGTACCGATGATGGTAGCTGCAAGTGGATTAGATTTAATTAAAAGCTGGGATGTATTAAGCTCAGCAGATATAACGCTATTTGTAACAGGATTTGTAACTGCATTCGTTGTTGCGATGCTTGCAATTGTTTCATTCTTGAAATTATTATCTCGTGTGAAACTAACACCGTTCGCTTATTATCGTTTCATTTTAGCTGCGGTATTCTATTTCTTCATTATGTAATAAAAAAACCTGCCGAGCTCGGCAGGTTTTTTGCTCGGCATTTTTTTTTATTTTACTATTTTTTTCACCATATTTTCCATTACATGCTCCCAAAGAGAAGTATCATCAGCTAATGTAGCACGGAAATTAGCATACATTTCTTTTTGTTTTTCTTCGAATGTTGGATCTTCTTTTTCAGGTAATGTAGCGCGCATTGAAGTTACTAATTCTTGTACTTTTGGAGCGCGTGGTCCAAAGACGGCTTGTTCATTTCCATCTTTATCAATGAAAATAAAGATTGGAATCGCACGTGCTGTTCCATTTGTTAAATATTGATCCATTAATTCTAAGTTTTCGTCGCGAATTAATAAACTCATTTCAATATTTGCAACTTCAGAAATTCGTTTCATAACAGGTACGCATAAAAGAGCATCGCCACACCAATCAGCAGTTAATACGATAACACGCCAGCCGTCATTTTGACGTTCTTCTAATACAGGAAGTAATTCATTTGGAATTAAAAAGTTATTGTAAATGTGTAGTAGCTCGTATTGGTTTACTTGCATTTCATTCACATATGTATCAAAGGACATACCTTTATCAGCCCATTGTTGTAAGTTCATAATTAACACCTCTTTAGTAAGATTTGCTTTCATTGTACCAATTTTTATATAGAAAAGCTTGTATTCTTACTCTTTCTCGTCACTTAATAATTTATTTAAGAGGAAAAAGAATAGTACGACACATAATTCAGCTATGTTGGACATTTGTACGCTTTCTATCCAATCATCAGCAGTATGAATGACGAACCAATCTAGTGTAATTTCAATGAATGAGAAAAGAGTAATAGAAATCCAATTTGGCATGTTTTGTGTCAGTGGATATAGCAGCGCTTTGAAGAAACTGAAGATGAAAAATGTAATACTGTCTAAGAAAGTGATTAATAAAAAAAAGAGAAGTAACGCAGTACGTGAACTATACTCTATACCTGTAATTTGAAAGATTCCTACATATACAAAAAATATAAATGCAAAAATTATAATGAGAAAAAGAGCGATAATACTAATGATAATCGTTTTATCTTTTAGGCTGAGATTTGAGAATTTCTCCTCCTCATGCATTAAAATACCCCCTTTTTCTGGAAGTTAACTTCATTTTATCATGAAATACATATTAAAAAACTACGAATTATGGGAAAATAAGGTGACAAAAAGTAAGATTTCATGTAAAATTATTAATAAGGTTTTTATTTAACTAAATGAAATAAAAGGAGCTGTCAAAGTTGTCTCAAAATCGAGAGCAATTAATGGAAGAACTATCGACAAATGTGTTTGCTATGTTTCGCACATTGCGTAATGATATCGGAAAAATATTCGGTGGTTACATACCGTGGAATGAATTCATCGTCCTGAGAATATTAAATCGTACGAATAAAGAAATGGTATCGCGTGTAGCAAATGAATTAAATGTGTCGAATAGTCATATTACAGCTGTTACAGAAAAATTAATTAATAAAGGTTTTGTAACTCGTTCACGTTCTACATCAGATCGCCGAGTTGTGTATTTAGAGATTACAGAACAAGGGAAAGATTTAGTTGCGAAAATGGAAGATGCGAAAAAACAATATTTACAAGAAAGATTCTCTACACTTTCAGAAGATGAAATGAATGTAATGATTTCGATTTCCAAAAAACTTATTTAAGTGATTATAAACAAGAAAACGCTTACGTGATGAAAGAGAAGATCTTCCTTATATATGGAAGGTCTTCTTTCGTGTGTAATAGATGTTAAAAAATAAAATGTGTATGAAAAAAGATAGAGCGCCATACTACTAATACAAGGAAGGGAGGGAGAAATATGACGAATCGTAACGGTAGTAAAGGGAGCGGTAATCAAGGATCACCAAAGTCCGGCCAGTTTAATCAGGAATTTAGCACTGAATTTGAAACTGGTAATGATAATAAAGGGAAAGAATATCGTTCTAAAAAAGGGAGTAAATCAAAAAAGGAGTGAATATATTCACTCCTTTTTTGATTTACGATGCTGCCGATTGATCAGTATTATATTTTTCTTCTGATTTTGCGACAATCATTGCGCAAATTGCATCCCCAGAAATGTTTACAGCTGTTCTAGACATATCTAGAATACGGTCAATACCGATAATTAAAGCGATACCTTCTACTGGTAGATTTACTTGATTTAAAACCATTGTAAGCATTACAAGTCCAACACCTGGTACACCAGCAGTACCGATACTAGCTAGTACAGCGGTTAATACGACCATAGCTAATTGCGGTAATGTAAGTTCAACTCCGTATACTTGAGCGATAAATACAGTTGCTACCCCTTGCATAATGGCAGTACCATCCATATTAATAGTTGCCCCTAGTGGTTGTACAAATGAGCTTATCGCTTTTGGAACGCCAAGCTTATCTTGTGCTGTTTTCATTGCAAATGGAAGCGATGCATTAGAGCTAGATGTACTAAATCCAATTGCCATTACTGGTCCGAAATGTTTAAAGAAACGAACAATACTTTCTTTTGCTAATACCTTTAATAAGCCACCATATACAAAGACCCCGTGAATAATGAGTACTAACATAACGACAATCATATACTTGAACATCGCAGCGACGCCTGCAAGCCCCATTTTACCAACGGATGAAGCGAGCAAACCGAATGTTCCAATTGGGGCTAATTTCATAACGAGATTAACGAGATACATCATTAATTCGTTGCCCTGTTCAAGTAATGAATGGATACCTTGAACTCGTTTTCCTAAAATAGCTATACCGAGTCCAATCAATACGGCAAAGGCAATGATTTGTAACATGTTTCCGTCAGCCATCGCTTTTGCTGGGTTATCTGGTACGATATTTAGCAATGTGTCGACGAAAGATGTTTCAGTTTTTGCACCTTCATACTTAAGACCTTCTGTTTTAAAATTACCGCCAGCTCCTGGTTTTATAATAAGTGCAAATGTAACCGCTATAGAGATGGCAACCGCAGTTGTTACGAGAAAGAATGAAATTGATTTTAAACCGATTCTTCCAAGTTGTTTCGGATCTCCAAGGCCGGCAGCACCAAGTACGATAGAAATGAACACAACAGGAACAACTAGCATTTTAATAAGTCTAATAAACAATTGACCAATTGGGTTGAACACATATTGATTTAGTGGCTCAAAGATAGATGGAGCGGCTAAATTTAGAGTGAGTCCAACAACTAGACCTAGAAATAATGCGATTAAGATTGCTTTTGTTTGTTTCAATAAAATCCCCCCTTTTGTTTTTGCGAAATTCCTTCCTAAAGTAATTATACCGAAAAAATACCTAATTTGACAATATTTTCTGAATTTTTAGGTTTTTATTTAAGTACAGATAGATTGATTTTGTGTTTGGAAAATAAAATAGACCATCACATAGGATGGTCAAGGGAAGGGGACAATTTATGTCAATTTAATTAGGGATGGAAGTTGCTTTAAGACACTGGGGAATGTCTTATAAATTAGGGAGGAACAACTTCGATACATATACTATAAAAGATAGGTGTGACTCTCATGTGAACATAGGGTGAAAGAGAGAGGGAGTTTTAAATAAAAGATAGAAAGACAAAAAAATAAGACCATCATTTATAAGATGGTCAAGGAAGGGGACAATTTATGTCAATTTAATTAGGGATGGAAGCTGTTCAAAGACACTGGGGAATGTCTTATAAATTAGGGAGGAACAACTTCGATACATATACTATAAAAGGTAGATGTGACCTCTGTGTGAACATAGAGTGAAGGAGAGAGGAAGTTTTAAATAAAAGATAGAAAGACAAAAAAATAAGACCATCACATAAGATGGTCAAGGGAAGGGGACAATTTATGTCAATTTAATTAGGGATGGAAGCTATTCAAAGACACTGGGGAATGTCTTATAAATTAGGGAGGAACAGCTTCGATATATATACTATAAAAGGTGGATGTGACCTCTGTGTGAACATAGAGTGAAAGAGATAGGAAGTTTTAAATAAAAGATAGAAAGACAAAAAAATAAGACCATCACATATAAGATGGTCAAGGGAAGGGGACAATTTATGTCAATTTAATTAGGGATGGAAGCTATTCAAAGACACTGGGGAATGTCTTATAAATTAGGGAGGAACAGCTCCGATACATATACTATAAAAGGTGAATGTGACCTCTATGTGAACATAGAGTGAAAGATATGGGGATTTGAAAAATAGTACATATGAAATTGTTATTGCTAGCAATATTGAGTTAGGATATATAGTTTTCCAGCATAAAAGAAAAAGAAGTCTGAATATAAATAAAAGTTGTAATCTATGAAAAAAAGGATTATGCTCAACTATATTATAAGGATATAAGGTTTGTCCCAATTCTTTAAGGGCTTTTAAAAAGCTTTTTATTTATGAGGGGAAAGCTTCACTTTAATAAGGGAGTTAGTGATATGGAAGTAACAAAAAAACAAGGGCTGTATAATCGTCTTATACGATTAAACCCACCACAAATATTAGCGTTAGGTTTTTTCTGCTTAATTGTGGTTGGCGGTTTGTTATTAAAGTTACCATTCGCAACGAAAGCACATATTAGTTGGGTAGATGCTTTCTTTACAGCAACGTCAGCAGCGACCGTAACTGGTTTGGGAGTAGTGGATACAGCAAGTACATTTACGATGTTTGGCGAAATTGTTATTATGTTTTTAATTCAAACAGGTGGTCTAGGTCTTATGACAATTGCCATTTTAATTGTTTGGGTATTAGGCAAAAAAATCGGATTACGCCATCGTTTATTAATTGGAGAAGCGTTTAATCAAACAAATATAGGTGGTCTTGTAAAATTAGTAAAGCGTGTCTTTATATTTTCGATTTGTATTGAGCTTATTGGGGTCATCTTTTTATCGTTTCGCTTTATTCCAGAGTTTGGTTTTGGAAAAGGTTTATACTATAGTATTTTTCATGTAATTGCATCTTATAATAATGCAGGCTTTGCTTTATGGCCAGATAATTTAACAAGATATGTAGGAGATCCCATTATTAATATTGGGATTTGCTCTTTAATTGTAATAGGTGGACTCGGTTTTACCGTATTAATTGATATATGGTATAGTCGCAGTTTTCGAAAATTATCACTTCACTCAAAAATAATGATTATTGGAACAGTAGTGCTAAATGTTATAGCAATGATTGTAATTTTTGTATTGGAATATAATAATGTGAAGACGTTAGGGAATTTATCTTTAAATGAAAAACTATGGGCTTCCTTCTTTCAAGGTATTACCCCGCGGACAGCTGGATTTAATACGGTTGACTATGGAGGTATGGAAGAATCATCTATATTATTTACGATGATTTTAATGTTTATTGGTGCAGGAAGTGTATCAACAGGTGGAGGAATTAAATTAACAACGTTTGTTATCTTAATTACATCTGTCCTTTCTTTCTTTAGAAAAAAGGAGGAAATTGTTTTATTTCAGCGTACAATTAAAATGTCGACAGTAACGAGGGCCTTAGCGATTGCTGTTGCCAGTCAAATACTTATTTTTGCAGCGGTATTTATATTAATGCTTACAGAAAACTTCAGCTTTATTCAATTATTATTTGAGACAATATCAGCGTTTGGTACAGTCGGATTAACGATGGGAATTACTGCAAAGCTATCGGCATTCGGAAAATGTATTATTATGTTTGTTATGTTCTGCGGATTAATTGGACCATTAACACTTGTGTTCTCTTTAGCGCGACCAGCAAAACAAAAAATAAAATATCCATCGGAAGATGTGTTTACAGGATAAGGTATCCCGCGTTAAGCGAGATACCTTTTTCTTTTTTAGAAAAGGGAGAACAATAAACCAATAAGTGCTACTCGGAATAAAATTGCGATAAGTGCAGCAATCCCACCGACAACTGCAGCGATACCGCCAGTTACAGTAGCTCCGCGATTATAAGCGTAAATACCGAGTAAAACAGAAACAAGACCAAATAGTGTTGGGAATGTAAATAGCGATAAGATAGATAGCGCAAGAGCGATAAAACCAGCAGTTGATCCAGCAGCGGACGATTTTACAACATCTTTATCGTCTTTATCATCGTAATCATAATCAATGCGTTGTGGTGCAACCTCAGCGGCATACTCTTCTTTATAGTCACTATAATCACTATCTATTCTATCTCTTCTTTTATAATCATCAAATTTCTCAGTCAAAGTCATGGCTCCTTTCATAACAAGGTTCAATAGTAGTATGTATCTCTTTTTCTTTTTTATCCCGCATTAACGGGCAGTAATATCTATTAAAAGGAGGAAAATGTTTTCTTGAAATAGGAAAAGTTAGTATGACTTCCTCTATTTTGGAAAGTATAAAAAGGAATAATGAGGAAAGGGTGCAATACATAATGGAACATCCAATTGAAAATTTAATGAAAACGGCAATGACAAATTTAAAAGAGATGGTAGATGTAAATACAATTGTTGGGAGCCCGGTTTCAACAGCTGACGGAAATGTTGTATTAACAGTATCTCAAGTGGCTTTTGGTTTTGGAGCTGGTGGAAGTGATTTTAAAGGGGGTTTCATTACTGAAAAACATAACGGTGGGCAAAATCAGCATAAAGAGAACAAGCAAGGGCATCCATTTGGAGGAGGAAGCGGGGCTGGGGTTTCTATTAGTCCAGTAGCTTTTTTAGTAGTTGGTTCTAATGGGGTGCAAGTATTACATCTCAACAGCAGTACACATTTAATTGAAAAGGCTTTAAATACTGTACCAAGCACTGTAGATAAATTTGTGAATGGTCGTCAAAAGTAAACTTGCATTTTTTAGGAATTATGATATATTAGAAAAAGTGCGCTTTAGGATGATCGGAATAATTGAAATGTAAATATATATGATGTGTGGAATAAGGGAGAGGAATTTATGATTAATATCAAAAACTTAGTAGTTGGCTTATTTATGTTAGTAAGCGGCTTTGTTGTATATGTAATAAAAGAAAAAGCTCCATTCTAAAACAGACAAACCGTTAATGTCTGTTTTTAATTTGCGGAAAAATATTGACAAGATATTGTATTGGTGTTATAATTTTAATTCGTGTCTCGGTTACAGCTAGTGTAAAGTAAATATCTCTTATGAATGCAATACGAAAAGTTTGCGAAAGATCGGGTAATTTTATCAACAACTTTTGTGAACAAACCCTATAAATTGTATTTGTAAGCTATATATGTATACTAGTGAATCAAGGAGCGGTCAGTGGAACCGTAATGATGAGAGAGAGGTAGGGCTTTCATCCAGTATATGTTACTTTCCCGTTAGGTGAATATAAAAAAGAGGACTCCTTTTAAAAGGAGTCCTCTTTCATTTTTTAAGTGCGACTTTCAACTTGTTGACAAATTTCATCCGTTGTTAAACCGTGAGCTGTAATGACTGATCCTTTAATTGATGCATCTGCAATGCCCATCACATTAGAATCTTGCCCAGTTACAACGCAACAATCACACCCTTGTGCATCCTGTTCTGAGTTAAGTGTAACAACTTCATGCCCTTGTTGCTGAAGAGCTTGTTGAACGTCTGTTAATGAGTTTTCAACGCCAATTCTAGCCATAATTCTCACCTCCTACCATCTAATTGCTAGTATGCTCAAGTTCACTGCATTTATGAAAAGACGGTAGGAATTAAATCTTTGTTTAGTCGTTATATACGCCAGTAAGCATTTGACTAACGAATTGATCGTTTAATGTATCTTGGGCAGAAGAAGTATTTGAATGGATGTCGATTGAAGCAATAAAATGATTATGTTCTTGCGTATTTGGTTCTACCTCTACGTAATTATCGAATTTACAAAAACCTTTCGTATCCATTAGATCAAATAATTGCAGCATTTCTACTACCTCTTGTCTCGTTCCTTTAATTTGTACACACGCCATATTTATTTCCTCCTTCATTTTGACAAATTGTTTTTTAAAAATAGGATTATGATTACGAAATGAAAAATATGAATGTTATTTTTAGACAGCGCTATTTTTGTTATTTTCCCCCTTTTTCAGCAAAAGTCGTTATATATTCCCGGATTTATAAAATCGGACGTCCGTTTATTGAATACAATAGATTCGTATCAATTGATGAAAATCCTTCTTTTAAACAAATATTTTTTTAGTGGAAATTGGCGAAAAAAATTTTTTGACTTTTTGTAAACGTTAACAATGTTATTAAATCAATATAAATAAAGAAGTACGTACGATTAAAAATTATAAATTTTCTAAAAATTCACTTGATTTATTTAGAAAGGAGAGTAAACTAGGAAACAATAAAAAATTCATAGAACATAGGAGGCGCTTCTAGTGAATGAGCAATGGATTTTCTTAAATGGAGAATTTGTTCCAAAAGATGAGGCAAAAGTTTCAGTATATGATCATGGCTATTTATATGGCGATGGAGTGTTTGAAGGAATTAGAGTTTATAGCGGTAATGTTTTCCGTTTGAGAGAGCATCTTGTCCGGTTGTATGAATCAGCAAAATCAATCCTTTTAGAAATTCCATATTCATTAGATGAAGTAACAAATATTGTTGTTGAGACGATTCGACAAAATAAATTATCTAATGGATACATTCGCCTTGTTGTATCAAGAGGAGCAGGAAATCTTGGATTGGATCCCGATTCATGTAAGAAGCCGAATGTAGTAGTAATTGCAGAACAATTATCTTTATTCCCACAAGAATATTATGAGAAAGGGATTCCAGTTGTAACAGTTGCAACGCGCCGAAATCGTCCCGATGTTTTATCCCCTCAAGTAAAATCTTTAAATTACTTAAACAATATTTTAGTTCGTATTGAAGCGAAATTAGCTGGAGTACAAGAAGCACTTATGTTAAATGATCAAGGATATGTAGCTGAAGGCTCAGGAGATAACGTGTTTATTGTTAAAGGAAATAAATTAATTACACCACCAAGTTCTGCTGGAGCGTTAGAAGGTATTACACGAAACGCCATTTTAGAAATCGGCGAAAAACTTGGATATGACGTAAGAGAAGAGTTATTTACAAGACATGATGTATATGTAGCTGATGAAGTGTTTTTAACAGGAACAGCTGCTGAAGTTATTGCTGTTACGACAGTAGATGGTAGAACGATTGGCTTAGGGCAAACAGGTCCACATACGAACCGTTTATTAGAAGAGTTTCGTAAGTTAGTTGTAGAAGATGGAGAGAAAATTTACGAAGAAAATAAAGTTGGATAACAACTTTTTTAACATAAGAAAGCGTTGATAGGGAGGAGTAGTTGATTGTGAAGCCTCACAGAGAGTCGGTGGTTGCTGAAAACCGATGGTTCACGTCGACGAACATCGCCCTTGAGTGCTAAGCTAAAGCATTTGTCTAGGCTTAGACGGTAGCTCCGTTATTAGCTAGATCCATTTATGGATCACTGAGGCAAGAGTATTCTTGCAAAGAAGGGTGGTACCGCGAAATCTTTCGTCCCTTCAGCACATAGCTGGAGTGTGGACGTAGGATTTTTTTATTGTATAAAAGTTTAAAAAAGGGGGCTTATAAGAACAATGTCTTCAAAAACGGAAGAGAAACTGGCAACTGGTGCACAGCTATTGTTAGAAGCGCTAGAAAAGGAAGGCGTAAAAGTGATTTTCGGTTATCCGGGTGGTGCCGTTTTACCTCTCTATGATGCACTGTATGATTGTGAAATTCCGCATATTTTAACAAGGCATGAGCAAGGGGCAATTCACGCTGCTGAAGGGTATGCCAGAATTACAGGGAACCCAGGGGTTGTAATTGCAACAAGTGGACCAGGTGCTACAAATGTAATTACGGGTCTAGCGGATGCGATGATTGATTCATTGCCACTTGTTGTATTTACAGGCCAAGTAGCAACAACGCTAATTGGGAGCGATGCTTTTCAAGAGGCGGATATTATGGGACTTACGATGCCAGTGACAAAACATAACTATCAAGTGCGAAAGGCCTCAGATTTACCTCGAATTATTAAAGAAGCATTTCATATTGCTAAAACAGGAAGACCAGGACCAGTCGTTATTGACCTTCCGAAAGATATGGTAGTCGAGAAAGGTGAGCGATGTAGCAATGTACAAATGGATTTACCAGGATATAACCCTAATTATGAACCGAATCTACTTCAAATAAACAAATTACTACAAGCAATTGAAACCGCAAAAAAACCGTTAATTTTAGCTGGAGCAGGTATACTGCATGCGAAAGCTTCGAAAGAATTGACAAGTTTTGCCCGTAAATATGAAATCCCTGTTGTGCATACGTTACTTGGACTTGGTGGTTTTCCGCCAGATGATGGGCTATTTCTAGGGATGGGGGGAATGCACGGTTCTTACACAGCCAATATGGCGTTATATGAATGCGACTTACTCATTAATATAGGTGCGAGATTTGACGATCGTCTTACTGGGAATTTAGCTTTTTTTGCTAAAGGGGCGATTGTTGCACATATCGATATTGATCCAGCAGAAATCGGGAAAAATGTGCCGACTGAAATTCCTATTGTTGCAAGTGCTAAGCAGGCGTTAGAAGTATTGCTTCAATCAGAAGGAAAGAAAGAAAATCATCATGAATGGCTCTCTTTATTAAAGAGTAGAAAAGAAAAGTATCCATTCTCTTATAAACGAAATTCTGAAAGTATTAAACCTCAATACGCGATTGATATGCTATATGAAATCACGAAAGGAGAAGCGATTGTAACAACAGACGTTGGGCAACATCAAATGTGGGCAGCACAATACTATCCGTTGAAAAATCCAGATAAATGGGTAACTTCTGGCGGATTAGGAACGATGGGGTTCGGATTTCCAGCAGCAATCGGTGCGCAAATTGCAAAGCGAGATGAACTAGTTATTGCAATTGTTGGTGATGCTGGGTTTCAAATGACTCTGCAAGAATTAAGTGTATTAAAAGAACACGCTTTACCCGTTAAAGTATTTATTTTAAATAATGAAGCTTTAGGAATGGTAAGACAATGGCAAGATGAATTTTACAATCAAAGATATTCACATTCTTTATTGCCATGCCAACCAGATTTCGTCGCTCTTGCGAATGCGTATGGTATAAAAGGTGTTCGTATTGACGATCCACTTCTTGCAAAGAAGCAAATCCAGCATGCGATCGAATTACAAGAGCCAGTCGTAATCGATTGTCGTGTACTTCAATCAGAGAAGGTTATGCCGATGGTTGCACCAGGAAAAGGTGTTCACCAAATGGAGGGAGTGGAAAAAGGGTGAAGAGAATTGTTACAGCGACAGTTCGAAATCAAAGTGGTGTGTTAAACAGAATTACAGGGGTTATGACACGAAGACATTTTAATATTGAAAGTATTTCAGTAGGTCATACAGAATCATCAGATATATCGCGAATGACGATTGTTGTACACGTTGAAAGTGAACAGCAAGTTGAGCAGTTAATTAAACAACTGCATAAGCAAATCGATGTTCTGAAAGTATCAGATATTACAGAAGAAGCAATGATTGCTAGAGAGCTTGCTCTTATTAAAGTAGCAACTTCTGTAGCGAGGGCAGAATTATATAGTTTAATTGAACCATTTCGAGCCGCTGTAATAGATGTTGGGAAGGATTCCATAGTTGTGCAAGTAACAGGTACGCAAGATAAAGTAGAAGCGTTAATTGAATTACTTCGTCCATACGGTTTAAAAGAAATTGCTAGAACAGGTGTAACAGCATTTACACGTAGTATGAAAAAACAAGATAAGCAAGTTATGTTAATTCAATAATCATTTAAATATAGGGGGAAATGAAAATGGCAAAAGTTTATTATGAGAAAGATGTAACAGTAAATGTATTAAAGGAAAAGAAAGTAGCAATCATCGGATATGGCTCGCAAGGTCATGCGCATGCGCAAAATTTACGTGATAACGGATTTGATGTAGTAGTAGGTTTAAGAAAAGGTAAGTCTTGGGATAAAGCGAATGAAGATGGGTTTTCTGTATATACAGTAGCAGAAGCAGCGGAAAAAGCTGATGTAGTAATGATTCTATTACCTGATGAATTACAACCAGAAGTATATGAAGCTGAAATTGCACCAAATTTACAGGCTGGAAACTCTCTCGTGTTCGCACATGGATTTAATGTTCACTTTGATCAAGTAAAACCACCAGCTAATGTAGATGTATTTCTAGTAGCACCAAAAGGACCGGGGCATCTCGTACGCCGTACGTTCGCCGAGGGAGGGGCTGTTCCTGCATTATTTGCAGTATATCAAGATGCAACAGGAGTTGCGACTGAAAAAGCACTTTCTTATGCTGACGGAATTGGAGCAACGAGAGCTGGTGTATTAGAAACGACGTTTAAAGAAGAAACAGAAACAGATTTATTTGGAGAGCAAGCTGTACTCTGCGGCGGAGTGACTGCACTTGTAAAAGCAGGATTTGAAACGTTAGTTGATGCGGGATACCAGCCTGAACTTGCATATTTTGAATGTTTACATGAACTGAAGCTAATCGTTGACCTTATGTATGAAGGTGGACTTGAAAATATGAGATATTCAGTTTCAGATACAGCGCAGTGGGGAGACTTCGTATCAGGACCACGTGTTGTTACTGAAGATACGAAGAAAGCGATGGGGGCAGTATTAGCAGAAATTCAAGATGGTACATTTGCAAGAGGCTGGATTGCAGAGCATCAAGCAGGAAGACCAAATTTCCACGCGACAAATGAGAAAGAGAATGAACATGAAATCGAAGTAGTAGGACGTAAATTACGTGAAATGATGCCTTTCGTACAGCCGCGAGTAAAGGTAGGGATTAAATAATATGAAGCAGATTTTGTTCATGGATACAACGCTTCGTGATGGCGAACAATCACCAGGAGTAAATTTAAATGAACAAGAGAAGTTACAAATTGCTAGGCAATTAGAGAGGCTTGGTATTCATGTAATGGAAGCTGGATTCGCGGCAGCTTCCGAAGGTGACTTCCAATCGGTAAAACGCATCGCGAATACAATTCAAAATGCTACGGTTATGAGTTTAGCTAGAGCGAAAGAAAGTGACATTCGAAGAGCATATGAAGCTGTGAAAGGTGCTGTATCTCCTCGTCTACACGTATTTCTAGCTACGAGTGATATTCATATGAAATATAAACTTTGTATGTCAAAAGAAGATGTGTTAAATAGTATTCATCGTTCGGTTACGCTTGGAAAATCATTATTTCCGACAGTACAATTTTCTGCAGAAGATGCGACAAGAACATCGAGAGCATTTTTAGCTGAAGCAGTAGAAACTGCGATTCGCGCAGGAGCGAATGTAATTAATATTCCGGATACAGTTGGATATACGAATCCGGAAGAATATTATTCTCTTTTTAAATACTTACAAGAATCCGTTCCATCATATGAAAAAGCGATTTTTTCTTGTCATTGTCACGACGATCTTGGTATGGCAGTAGCAAATTCGTTAGCTGCGGTTGAAGGCGGAGCATTGCAAGTAGAAGGAACGATTAATGGCATTGGAGAAAGAGCAGGGAATGCAGCGTTAGAAGAAGTTGCGGTTGCTCTTCATATTAGAAAAGATTTTTATAAAGCAGAACCTTCGATGACTTTAAAAGAGATTAAGGCAACGAGTACATTAGTAAGCAGGTTAACGGGTATGGTTGTACCGAAAAATAAAGCAATCGTTGGAGCGAATGCATTTGCTCATGAATCAGGCATCCACCAAGATGGGGTTCTAAAAGAAGTAACAACTTATGAAATTATCGAACCAGCGCTTATAGGAGAATCTCAAAATCTCTTTGTACTTGGGAAACATTCTGGCCGTCATGCGTTTACGGAAAAAATGAAAGAGCTTGGTTATGAATTTACAAATGAAGAGCGAGATGCGGCATTCGAAGCATTTAAAAAATTGGCGGATCGTAAAAAGGAAATTACTGAGGAAGATTTACGCGCAATTATGCTTGGTGAAGCAGCATTTGCAGCCCAGCAATATAACATTACGCAATTACAAGTGCATTTCGTATCAAATAGTACACAATGCGCAACAGTTGTGCTGAAGGATGAGGAAGGAAATGTATATGAAGATGCAGCCACTGGTTCTGGTAGTATTGAAGCGATATACAATGCGATTCAAAGAATTTTAGGATTAGAATGTGAATTGGCAGATTATCGCATACAATCTATTACACAAGGTCAAGATGCACTTGCTCACGTTCATGTTGAATTAAAAGAAGGTAGTCACCAAATATCAGGTTTTGGAGTTGCGCAAGACGTATTGGAAGCGTCGGCGAGAGCTTATGTCCATGCAGCAGGGAAATTAAAATCTCTTATAGCGCTTGTGAAATAAATATTTGATAGGTGAGAGAAGCTTTCCTCACCTATCAAATTAAGGTTCTGAAAATTCAGTTAAAAGGAGTGTTAAAAATGGAAAAACGTATCGTTTGTTTAGCTGGTGATGGTGTTGGTCCAGAAGTTATGGAAAGTGCGAAGGAAGTATTGCATATGGTAGAAAGGCTATATGGACATCATTTTCATTTGCAAGATGAGTACTTTGGTGGTGTTGCTATCGATTTAACTGGGCAACCATTACCACAGCGAACACTTGCCGCCTGTTTAGCGAGTGATGCGGTTTTACTTGGAGCAGTAGGTGGACCAAGGTGGGATAGTGCGAAAGAAAGGCCTGAGAAAGGATTATTAGCATTAAGAAAAGGACTCGGTGTATTTGCGAATGTTCGCCCTGTAACGGTAGAAAGTGCAACTGCACATTTATCACCATTAAAAAATGCTGATGAAATTGATTTCGTTGTCGTTCGTGAATTAACAGGCGGAATTTATTTTTCTTATCCGAAAGAGCGAACGGAAGAAGTGGCGACAGATACACTTACGTATCATCGACATGAAATTGAACGTATCGTTTCGTATGCCTTTCAATTAGCAAATAAGCGGAAGAAAAAAGTAACATCTATTGATAAAGCGAATGTTTTAGAGTCTAGTAAACTATGGAGAAATGTGACAGAAGAAGTAGCACTTCGCTACCCAAATGTGGAAGTAGAACACATTTTAGTAGATGCAGCGGCTATGGAATTAATTCGGAATCCAGGAAGATTTGACGTTATTGTAACGGAAAATTTATTTGGTGATATTTTAAGTGATGAGGCTTCAGTATTAGCTGGATCATTAGGAATGCTTCCATCAGCAAGTCACGCTGAAAAGGGGCCTTCATTATACGAGCCTATTCACGGATCAGCACCGGATATTGCGGGGAGAAATAAGGCGAATCCAATTGCGATGATGCGTTCTGTTGCAATGATGCTTGGGCAATCGTTCGGATTAACGAGAGAAGGATGTGTAATTGAAGAAGCAGTTTCTGCAGTCCTTAAATCTGGAAAATGTACAGCAGATATCGGGGGGACTGAAACGACAACTTCATTTACAAAGGCAGTTATTCAAGAAATGGAAGAGCAAGCGTTAGTAGGGAGAGGAAGATAATGGGGAAAAGGTTACTAGATAAGCTTTGGGAAAGACATGTAGTTGCGACAAATGAAAATGGATTGGATTTATTATATATCGATCTACATCTTGTTCATGAAGTAACGTCACCGCAAGCCTTTGAAGGCTTGCGGCTTACAAATCGAACAGTCCGCAGACCAGATTTAACATTTGCAACGATGGATCATAATATTCCAACGAAAGATGTTTGGAATATTACCGATCGCATTGCGAAGCAGCAACTAGATACACTTCGGGAAAACTGTAAACAATTTCAGGTGCCATTAGCGGATATCGGAGATGAAGAGCAAGGGATCGTTCATGTTATAGGACCAGAACTTGGACTCACACAGCCAGGGAAAACGATTGTTTGTGGTGATAGTCATACAGCAACACACGGTGCTTTTGGCGCACTAGCGTTTGGTATTGGTACGAGTGAAGTGGAACATGTATTGGCAACGCAAACGTTATGGCAACGAAAGCCGAAAGCGATGGGCATTGAGTTAAAAGGAAAGTTACCGCAAGGTGTTTATGCGAAAGATATTATTTTACATCTCCTTTCAAAGTACGGAGTAGCAGTTGGAACAGGTTACGTAATGGAATTTTACGGAGAGGCCATTCATGTTATGGATATGGAAGAGAGGATGACGCTTTGCAATATGGCAATTGAAGGGGGAGCGAAGGCTGGCATTATTGCACCAGATGAAAAAACGGTTGCTTACGTAAAAGGACGTAAATATGCGCCGAAAGACTATGAATCTATTAAGGAAAAATGGTCAGAACTTTATACAGATTTAGATGCAGCTTATGATTTACATATTCTAGTAGATGTTACGGATTTAGCGCCGTACGTTACATGGGGAACAAATCCTAGTATGGGTGTTCGGATTGATGAGAAATTGCCAGAAAAGCATGATGCAAATGACGAAAGAGCGTTTTCTTATATGGGGTTGAGTCCCGGACAAAGTACGTATGACATTCCAGTTCAACATGTTTTCATTGGATCTTGTACAAATTCTAGGCTTTCTGATTTAGAAATTGCTGCATCTGTCGTGAAAGGTAAAAAAGTAAAAGAAGGTGTGCGAGCACTTGTTGTACCTGGATCCCAAAGGGTAAGAGAAGCAGCGATGCATAAAGGATTACATCGCATATTTGAAGAAGCTGGATTTGAATGGAGAGAGCCCGGATGCTCAATGTGTCTAGGTATGAATCCAGATCAAGTGCCTGAAGGAGAACATTGTGCCTCTACGTCAAATCGCAATTTTGAAGGAAGACAAGGAAAGGGAGCACGAACGCATTTAGTTAGCCCGGCAATGGCGGCAGCGGCTGCGTTACATGGTCATTTTGTTGATATTAGAAAGGAGAGTTATGATGGAGCCATTTCGTATTCATAAAGGTACTGCCGCAGTACTGATGAATGATAACATTGATACAGATCAAATTATTCCGAAGCAATATTTAAAGAGAATTGAAAGAACTGGGTTTGGGAAGTTTTTATTTGATGAGTGGCGATATGATAATAATCGCCAAGAAAACCCTAATTTCCCGCTTAATGCGCAAGAAAGAAAAGGAGCCAGCATATTAATCACAGGTGATAATTTTGGATGTGGCTCGTCTAGAGAACATGCTCCATGGGCGCTTGCTGATTATGGTTTCCGCGTTATTATCGCTGGAGGATTTGCCGATATCTTTTATATGAATTGTATGAAGAATGGCATGTTACCGATTGTAATGAACAAAGATATGCGTGAACAACTTGCAAAAACAGATGCGAGGGAACAAATCACAGTTGATTTAGAAAATGAAATAATTATAACGAATATGCACAGATTCCATTTTACAATCGAGAAAATGTGGAAAGAGAAGTTATTGAATGGTTTAGATGAAATTAGTATTACAATGCAATATGAACAAGAAATAAAAGAGTATGAAAGAAAAGTGACTTTACATTAAAAAAAGTGACGGAATATTAAAAATGTATTTACATTCAAAATTAACTGTTATATACTATGTGAAAATCAGAGGAGAAAGGGAGTAAGTATTATGAATACAATAAAATCTATTACAATGCTTACACAACTACATCATCATACATGAAACCCTTGAACCTAGCGTGAAAACGTGTAGGTACAAGGGTTATTCCCGTTGTACCTACACTCTACTGAAGAGCCTTGTAGGTATTTTGTCTACAAGGCTCTTTTTATTTTCGGCTTAGGTGAATGAAATAGGCATACATTAGAAGGGGAAAGGTGTGAAAATTTAGATGACAAAATGGAAACGGGCGAACCCGAATGGAACGAGAGATTATTTATTCGAAGAATGTACGTTAATTGAAGAAGTGGAGCAAAAATTAAGGCTTACTTTTTTAGAGAGAGGTTATGAGGAAATAAGAACACCTACAATTGAATTTTATGATGTTTTTGCATTTCAAAATAGACCGATAGATGAAGAGAAGATGTATAAATTTTTTGATGAAAAGGGAAGGATTATCGTTTTACGTCCAGATATGACAATTCCTTTAGCAAGAGTGATTGGAACACAGAGATGGGATACGCCACTTAAAGTGACGTATAGCGGGAATGTATTTCGAGCGAATGAATCCCATTCTGGAAAATATAATGAAATCGTACAAAGTGGTATTGAAGTTATCGGGATTGATAATGTAAGAGCTGAAATTGAATGTGTAATAAGTGTCATTCAAGCACTTCAAAAGTTGAAGGTGCAATCTTTTACAATTGAGATTGGGCAAGTACAGTTATATAAATGTATTGTAAAAAAACTCTCCATCCATGATGAAGAAGAAAGAGTACTTAGAACGTATATAGAAAGTAAAAATTATGCTGCCCTCTCAAATTTTATCGGAGAAAAGAAATTAGATCGATGCGATGAGACAGTAAGATTACTTGAGAAATTACCAAGGCTATTTGGAAATTTAGAAGTTATTGAGGAGGCAGAAAAGCTTGCTTCAAGTAATGAAATGAAAATGGCAATTGCAAGAGTAAAAGAAATGTATGAAACAATTAAAACGTTAGGATATGGTTCTTACATATCAATTGATTTGGGCATGATTCAACACTTAGATTACTATACGGGTGTTATTTTCAAAGGATATATATATGAAATTGGAGAAGAAATCGTTAGTGGCGGAAGATACGATGAGCTAATTGGGAATTTTGGAGAAATGCTGCCAGCTGTTGGACTCGCGGTACAAGTAAATCAAATTGTGAAGGCGCTGCAAGAGCAGCAAGAACCATATGAACGAAATCAAATTGATATTGTGATTCATTATGAGTTAAATAGATTAGCGGAAGCAGAAAGGTTACGAAATTTACTTCGAAAGGATGGGAAAAATGCTTGGTTATCTCTATTCTCTAATTTAAGCGATACCTTTCAATTTGCAAGAAAAAATAAAATAGGAACGGTCGTTGAGGCAAAGAATGAATATTTAGTGGAATATGTATGGAATGAGAAATGGGTAGTCCAGAAAGAAGGAGAGGCTTCATGCGTAACATTCAAATTGCGTTAACGAAAGGAAGGTTAGAAAAACATGTCATTCCACTTTTTGAGCAGATTGGAATTGATTGTTCCGATCTCAAAAATAAAGGTCGGAAGCTTGTATTTCAAAGTAAAAATACAAATGTTTCATTTATTTTAGTAAAAGCGGTTGATGTTGCTACTTATGTAGAACATGGGGTAGCTGATATTGGGATCGTTGGAAAAGATATTTTAATGGAAAACGAGAAAGATATTTATGAAATGCTGGATTTAGGAGTGGGGATTTGTAAGTTTTGTGTTGCTTCTATTCCTACGTATAATCCGAAGAGTTACCGGAAGAAAAGAATTGCTACGAAATACCCACATATTACTTCTACTTATTTTCATGATAAGGGAGAGGATGTAGAAATTATTAAAATAGAAGGTTCTGTAGAAATCGCTCCTCTTCTTGGATTGGCAGATGCGATTGTAGATATTGTTGAAACAGGAAAAACATTACAAGAGAATGGACTTATTGTATTTGAGGAAATGCACTCTATATCGGCTCGGATGATTGTAAATAAGGCAGCCTTAAAAACTAAAAAAGACGAAATATTCAGTATTGTAAATATGATGGAGCAAGAAATCTTATCAGGGAAATAGGAGGACTTAAAATGAAAATCATTTATGAAGACTTTAAGGAGGCATTATCTAAAGTAAAAGTGCTAAGAGAAAACGCTAATATAATAGAAGAAACTGTTCAAAGAAGTGTAAGAGAAATCATTAGAAATGTAAGGGAAGGGAAAGATGAAGCTTTATCTTTCTATACAAAAAAGTTTGATGGTGTAGAGATGAAAGATTTTCGTGTAAGTGAAGAAGAAATACAGCAAGCGAGTATGTTTGTAGAGAATTCATTTTTAGAAGCTTTAAAAGAGGCGAAGAAAAACATTGTTTCGTATCACGAAAAGCAAAAGAAGCACTCAATATTCGATTGTGAAAGTAAAGGCATAATTAGAGGACAACTCATTCGGCCGTTAGAAAATGTAGGTGTATATGTACCGGGTGGGACAGCCTCATATCCTTCTTCAGTATTAATGAATGTATTGCCGGCGAAACTCGCAGGTGTGAAAAAGATTGTAATGGTAACACCGCCGAGGAAAGGAGGAATTGATCCGCATATATTAGCTGCTGCAAATCTTGCGGGAGTAGATGAAATTTATACGATAGGTGGCGCGCAAGCAATTGCTGCTTTAGCATACGGGACGGAATCGATTCCGAAAGTGGATAAAATAGTTGGACCGGGAAATTTGTATGTCGCTCTAGCGAAGCGAGAAGTATACGGAATAGTAAATATCGATATGATTGCTGGTCCATCAGAAATTGTAGTTGTCGCGGATGAAACAGGTAATGCAAAATATATCGCAGCGGATTTATTATCGCAAGCAGAGCATGATGAGAGAGCAACGGCGATTTGTATTACAACGAATATGGAACTAGCTAAAGAAGTAGAAAAAGAGATAGAAAGACAGTTAGAAATGTTACCAAGAAGTGAAATTGCACGTGAATCAATAAATAGAAATGGAGCCATCTTTATCGTTCCTTCTTTAGAGGAGGCACTAAAGTTATCAAATGAAATTGCTCCAGAACATTTAGAGTTACATATAAAAGAACCGATGAATGCTCTAGATTATGTGAAACATGCAGGTTCTATTTTCCTTGGGTCATATGCACCTGAACCGCTCGGGGATTATTTAGCGGGACCGAATCATGTATTACCAACGAGCGGAACGGCAAGATTTTTTTCTCCGTTATCAGTCGATGATTTCGTGAAAAAATCAAGTTTTATTTCTTATACGGAGGAAGCATTAAAAAATGTACAGCATCACATTGTAGAGCTTGCAAATAAAGAAGGGTTACATGCACATGCGAGAGCAATCCAAATAAGGTTTGAGGAGGAAAAATAATGCGTCAGTCCAGTCAAGTACGTGAGACGACAGAAACAAAAATTAAATTAAATTTGCAGCTTGATGAAAGTACAAATGTATCTATTCAAACAGGGGTTGGTTTTTTCGATCATATGCTTACTTTATTTGCTAGACATGGAAGATTTGGATTGCAAGTTGAAGCAGAAGGGGATGCATTTGTCGATGCACATCACACCGTTGAAGATGTTGGAATTGTACTCGGAAATTGCTTGAAAGAAGCATTGCAAAACAAAGAGGGAATTAATCGTTACGGTTCTGCGTATGTACCGATGGATGAATCTTTAGGATTTGTCGCAATTGATATAAGTGGACGCTCATATTGTGTATTTCAAGGGGAATTAACAAATCCGAAGCTTGGGGATTTTGATACAGAATTGACGGAAGAATTTTTTAGAGCAGTTGCACATGCTGCCAATATTACATTACATGCGCGCGTTCTATACGGAAGTAATACGCATCACAAAATTGAAGCATTATTTAAAGCTTTTGGTAGAGCGCTTAGAGAAGCGGTCGAAAAAAATGCCAACATTACTGGTGTAAATTCAACGAAAGGGATGTTGTAATTGATTGCCATTATAGATTATGGAATGGGGAATATTCGCAGTGTAGAGCAAGCATTAAAATATATTGGGGCAGAGTACATTGTAACGAGTGATAAAGAAGAGATATTGAGAAGCGATGGCGTGATTTTACCGGGAGTAGGTGCATTTCCGAAAGCGATGGACGTATTAGAAGAAAGAGATTTAGTGTGTGTACTAAAAGAGGTTTGTAATATAGGAAAACCACTCCTCGGTATATGTTTGGGCATGCAGCTTTTATTTGAACGAAGTGAGGAACTAAAAGATTGTAGCGGGTTGGGTTTACTACCAGGGGAAATTCGTAAGTTAAAAGTTTCGTATAAAATTCCTCATATGGGATGGAATGAATTAAGGAAGGAAAGAGAATTTCCGCTTTGGAATGGATTAGTGGATGGTTCTTTCGTGTATTATGTTCACTCATATTACGCGGATTGTCCAGATGAAATTGTATGCGGAGTAAGTGATTATGGAATGCAAGTACCAGGGTTTGTAGCGAAAGGAAATGTATTTGGTGCACAGTTTCATCCAGAAAAAAGTGGTGAAATTGGCATGCAAATATTAAAAAATTTTCAAGAGGTGGTAGAAGCATGGAAATCTTCCCAGCTATCGATTTAAAAGAAGGACGATGCGTTAGACTTTATCAAGGAGAGTTTAGTAAAGAAACGGTGATGAATGAAGATCCGGTAGCGCAGGCAATCATATTTGAAAAGCTTGGAGCGGAAATACTACACATTGTTGATTTAGACGGTGCAATTGCTGGCGAGTCGTTAAATTTGCCCGTCATTGAAAAAATCTGCAAGGCGGTACGTATTCCTGTGCAAGTGGGAGGAGGAATTCGTTCACTTGTAGCGGTGGAGAAGTTATTGTCAGTAGGTGTAGAAAAAGTGATTTTAGGAACAGCAGCTCTTTATGATAAGTCATTTTTAGAGGAAGCAGTTCGTCTATATAAAGAGAAAATCATTGTTGGAATTGATGCGAAAAATGGTTTCGTAGCAACGAGAGGTTGGCTTGATCTGTCTGAAATTTCTTATATTAGTTTAGCGAAACAAATGGAAAGTTTAGATGTTCAAACGATTGTGTTTACAGACATTTCGAAAGACGGGACGCTTGCAGGGCCAAATTTTGAACAATTGGCGTTACTTCAAAAAAGTGTGGGCATTCGTCTCATTGCCTCTGGAGGAGTGGCATCTATTCAAGATGTGAAAAAGTTAAATGATATGAATATATATGGTGTCATAATTGGAAAGGCGCTTTACGAGAAAACGATTGATTTAGAAGAAGTGTTACAGGTAACGAAGTTATGTTAGCGAAACGAATTATTCCATGTCTAGATGTGAAAGAAGGGCGAGTCGTAAAGGGGGTAAATTTTATAGGATTACAAGATGTCGGTGATCCGGTTGAAATAGCTGAAGCATATAACGTGGCAGGGGCAGATGAAATCGTATTTTTAGATATTACAGCGACTCATGAAGGAAGAAAAACGATTATAGATGTTGTAGAAAAAACAGCAGCTAAAGTATTTATTCCTCTTACGGTTGGCGGGGGGATTTCAAGTGTGAAAGATATGTACAATTTACTAAGAGCTGGAGCAGACAAAGTTTCAATAAACTCAGCGGCAGTGCGAAATCCGAAGCTAATCGAAGAGGGCGCAGAACACTTTGGATCACAATGTATTGTCGTGGCAATTGACGCTAGAAAAGTAGCAGAAGATAAATGGAACGTATACGTCAACGGCGGAAGAGTTGACACAGGAATGGATGCCATAGAATGGGCGAATCGTGTTGTTAAGCTCGGGGCGGGTGAAATTTTGTTAACGAGTATGGATGCAGATGGAACGAAAAGTGGATATGATCTTCGTTTAACAGAAGAAATTTCAAAAAGTGTTTCCATTCCAGTCATCGCATCAGGAGGCTGTGGTCATACGGATCACATTATAGAAGTTTTTCAAAAGACAACAGTTGATGCAGCATTAGCGGCATCCATCTTTCATTATGGTGAGGCGACAGTGCAGAGTGTAAAGCGAAAATTAAGAGATGCAAATGTTGAGGTGCGGTTATGAAACCTAATTTTTCAAAAGGATTAATACCGGCAATTGTCATCGAAGAAGGTACGAAAGAAGTTTTAATGCTAGCTTATATGAATGAAGAAGCATATGAAAAAACGTTAGAGACGAAAAGAACATGGTTTTACTCTCGTTCGAGGCAGTCGTTATGGAATAAGGGAGAAACATCAGGGAATGTTCAATATGTGCAATCTCTATACTTAGATTGTGATCAAGATTCAATTGTTGTGAATGTGAAACAAGTAGGACCTGCTTGTCATACGGGGGAGAAGACATGTTTTCACTATCAAATTATATAGGGGGATACATATGGAAAATGCCTTTAAGTTGCTGTATAAAACAATTGAAGAACGAAGGGAAAACCCACTTCCTGAATCGTATACAAATTATTTATTTTCAAAAGGAGAAGATAAAATTTTAAAGAAAATTGGTGAAGAGTGTGCTGAAGTAATTATCGCATGTAAAAATAATGATAAAGAAGAAGTAGTGAAAGAAATGGTTGATGTATTTTATCACTGTTTCGTTTTATTAGCTGAAAAAAATATCGCATTGGAAGATGTCATGCGAGAGGTGAAAGAACGAAATGGAAAGCTTTCGAGAGTTGGGGATAGAAGGGAAATAGATACATTATAAGGGGGAATGTATATGAAAGTAGATTATCATCTTCACTTAGAAGAAGGACCGTATTCAATAGGATGGCTTGCTAAAATAAATGAAGCGTTGGAATGTTATGAACCGCTTCAAGAAAGGCATTCTATGGATTGGCTTATGAAAACACAAGAGCGTTTGCAAAAACGTGTGAAGGAAGGGCCATTTACAACAGAATGGATAGATCTATATTTAGAAGAAGCTGTGCGAAAAGGAATAAAAGAAGTGGGAATTGTTGATCATCTATATCGTTTTCATGAAGCAAAAGGATATTATGAAAAATATGTAGATATTAGTGATTCTAAGCTCGGTCGTATACAAAAAGAATGGTTAGATCAAGTAAGGGTAGTTTCACTGTATGATTTTACAAAGGCAATTGAAGAGGCGAAAGAACGCTGGAGTAAAAGAGGTGTCAAACTTAAACTTGGAATTGAAGCGGATTATTTTATTGGTTGTGAAGGAGAGTTAAAAGAATTATTAGCGCTAGGAGACTTTGATTATGTAATTGGTTCCGTTCATTTTCTAAATGGCTGGGGATTTGATAATCCAGATACGAAAGAATATTTTGAGGTGCATGACCTACGCGCATTATACGATACGTTTTTTAAAACAGTTGAGAGTGCGATTCGTACCGAGTTATTTGATATTATCGCTCATCTAGATAATATAAAGGTATTTAATTATCGATTGGATGAGAATGAACAGCTTTCTTATTATAAGGAAATTGCCTGTGCGTTAGTAGAAATGAATACGGCAACAGAAATAAATGCAGGATTGTACTATCGTTATCCTGTTCGTGAAATGTGCCCAAGTCCACTATATTTACAAGTATTAGCTAAGTATGGTGTTCCAATTACGATTTCTTCGGATGCCCATTATCCAAATGATTTAGGGAACTATGTACAAGAGAATGTACAAACATTACGAGCGCACGGTGTTACTCAGATTGCAACATTTACGAAGCGAGCAAGAGTAATGAGGTCGCTTGAAGAAGAAGTAACAAATTCAAAATGAAACGCAATTTTTTGATGAAAACCACCCTTTTTGTTCAAAATAAGAAAGAATGAAAAGGAGGGTAAGAAATGGCGAAACAACAAAATAAACAAAATGTACAAGTTGCACAGCAACAAGCTTATACTTCTGAAACGAATGCTGCATCTCAATCGGTTATTGAGGAGCAAATTAGCGATACGGTTGCAGAAGGAACTATTGATGTGAAGCTCGGAAAAGAATCGCAGGAAAAAGCGTAAGAAGAGGGGAGAGTTGCATCTCCTCTTTTTTCATGGAAAAGTGTCGATTTTCAAAACTATAATCAAATTCCTTGGTTTTTATATGTGGATTTCTTACAATGAAATATAAGAGATATCTTATTTTCTATAGAAGAGGTGTTAGTAGTGGCAAAAATATTAGTAGCGGGAAAAATTCCGGAAATTGGATTAGAACTATTAAAAGATCATGATGTAGAAATGTATGATAAAGAGGAGTTAATTTCTATAGATGAATTAACAGAGCTTGTAAAAGATAAAGATGCATTGTTAAGTTTACTTTCGACAAAGGTGCCAAAAGAAGTTATTGATGCAGCGCCTCATTTAAAGATTGTTGCAAACTATGGTGCTGGTTACGACAATATTGATTACACGTATGCGGGTGAAAAAGGAATTGCAGTAACGAATACACCGAAAGTATCAACGGAAGCGACTGCAGAATTAACATTTGCACTTCTTTTAGCAGCGGCGCGTAGAATTCCTGAAGGGGATACGTTATGTCGTACGACTGGATTTAACGGATGGGCACCGTTATTTTTCTTAGGACGAGAAGTCCACGGTAAGACAATCGGAATTATTGGTCTTGGAGAAATCGGGAAGGCTGTTGCAAAACGTGCGAAAGTATTTGGAATGGATGTTTTATATACAGGGCCAAATCGTAAGTTTGAAGCTGAAAGTGAACTGGGAGCAACGTATGTGACGTTGGAAAAATTATTACAAACAGCAGATTTTATTACAATTAACTGTGCTTATAATCCGAAATTACATCATATGATTGATGAAGAGCAGTTTAAAATGATGAAGAAAACAGCGTATATTGTAAATGCTTCACGTGGACCAATTATGAATGAAGCAGCACTTGCTTATGCATTAAAAACGAATGAAATTGAAGGGGCAGCTCTTGATGTGTTTGAATTTGAACCGAAAATTACAGAAGAGCTAAAAGAGTTAAAGAATGTAGTACTTGCTCCACACGTAGGGAATGCAACGTTTGAAACTCGTGATGCGATGGCTGAAATGGCTGTCAGAAATATTTTAGCTGTATTAAACGGCGAAGAGCCAGTAACACCTGTAAATCAAAAGGTATTAGTCACAAAATAAAAAGAAACCTTCCGGACTCGGAAGGTTTTCTTATTTTTCTTTATTCGCTTTTTTAGACGGTCTTTGTCTAATGAATTGAGATAACATGTACAAAATATATAGTGGAATGGCAATGAATAAGAAAACAGAAAAATTGCCAAATCCTGTTTGATACATTGTAATAATGATTCCAACTAAAAATAGTGTAATAATGATGCTATATCGTGGAATTGGTACATCTTTTAAACTTGGGATACGAATGCGGCTCACCATTAAAAATGCGAACGTTACAAATACGGTAATAAGAACGATTTTTGGAATGGTATGTGAAAATAATGTTAAGAAAGCAACAAGCCCTCCCGCTGCTGTAATCGGTACTCCAGTGAAATATTTCATTGAAGTAGAAGATGGTGTTACATTAAATCGTGCTAAACGATATGCTCCGAAAAGAGGGAATAATCCCGCTATGTATAATCCGATGATTCCGTAGTTTGAGAAAGATGTGTAATACATTAAAACAGCAGGTGCTGCACCAAATGTTACGACATCTGCAAGCGAGTCGAGCTCTTTTCCCATTTGTGAATCAACACGTAATAAACGAGCAACACGACCATCAAGACTATCTAACATCATCCCGATAAGTACTAAAATAGCAGCTGATTTATAATATCCTAAAGATGCATAGCCGATTGATAAAAATCCGCTATATAAATTTCCGAGCGTAAATAAGTTTGGAATAGCTGCTCTATACAAAATCTGATCCCTTGCTTTCTGTAATAAATTCTTAATTAGTGTATGAAAGTTTACTTATTTTATCATAACATAAATTTATTCCTCATACGAAAGAAATTACCAATTTGTGAAAGATTTCATAGAAGGATGATTTAAAAATTAAGTGAAAATAAAAAGAGGAAGCAACTTGTATAAAGTTGCTTCCTTTACTATTCAAATTTCGTTGTCATCGTTCCAGTTTTATATTGATTATTAGGATCGAAACGTAATAAATCTCCATAAATTAATTTATCGGAGAGTTTTAATTCTGTTTTTGCTTTTTCAATATACGGCTGACATAGCGTCATATCAGCTTCTTCACCCGTACTTCTTTTGTAGCACATATTTTTTGTATAAACATACTCTTCAGAAACAAAGCTACCATCACGCATTACCATAAGCGGGTCTTTTTCTTTAATAAATAAGTCAGTTCCAAATTCAACGGATTTATTTGTTTTAATACCAAGTAAATGAAGGAGCGTTGGTTTAATATCAATTTGACCAGATACTTTAGAAACAACTTTTCCTTCTTGACCAGGCACATGAATAATAAGAGGAACTCGTTGTAATTGCATAGAATCGAATGGTGTAATAGTATCTTTTCCTAGGAACTGTGCCATAGCTGCGTTATGGTTTTCGGAAATACCATAATGATCACCATAAATGACAATAACGGAATTATCATACAGTCCTTCTTCTTTTAATTGTTTAATAAATAATTTAAGAGCTTCATCTGTGTAACGAACAGTTGGGAAGTAGCGGTTTACAACACCACTTTCTGAGTTGAATTCATCAACATATTGGTCTTCCGGATTTAGAAGAAACGGAAAATGATTTGTTAATGTAATAAATTTTGTATAGAACGGTTGCGGTAAAGATTTTAACTTTGGAATAGATTGTTCAAAGAACTGTTTATCTTTTAATCCCCAACCGACAGACATTTGTTCCGTTCCTGCGTAATCATTTAAATTAAAGTAACGATCATATCCAAGCGCAGGATACATTACATCCCGATTCCAAAACGTTTTATCATTTGAATGGAAGACGGCAGAAGAATATCCGTATTTCTTTAATTGTTCTGGTGTCGCTGTGTATTCGTTTGTTGCATGAGTAAAGAATACAGAACCACGATCTAGCGGATAAAGTGAGTTTTCAACGATAAATTCAGCATCAGAAGTTTTGCCTTGTCCAGTTTGATGATAGAAGTTATCGAAATAGAAACTATCCTTAATAAATTCATTTAAAAATGGGGTAATTTCTTTTCCATTTATTTTTTTATTAATAACAAAGCTTTGTGTAGATTCCATTGAAATTAAAATTACATTTTTACCTTTTGCAGCTCCAAATAAGTTTTTATCAACTTGTTTGTCTTTTGAGTCTGTATAGTTTTTGATTTCAGAAAATCCATCCCCACTTGCAAATACACGCTCAGCTGAAGACTTGGATTGAAGTGTAATATCAAATAGATGATATGTGTATAAACCTAAATTCTTTACGACGGTTTGACGGTCAAATGAGCGCGAGAACATTTGTGGTTTATAAATAACTGATACAACAATTTGTAGTGCTAATAAAGCTGTTACACCGCTAAAGAAAGTTCGCTTCTCTGAGCGGGAAAGTGGTGTTTTGTCGCCAAATGATGGGAATTTACGCGAAATAAACATTAAAATAATTGCATCTGCAAATAAAAGTAATGTTTTGTACGTAAAGAGTTCTTTTATACTTGTCCCTAAATCAGCCATATTGTTTGTTTGGAATAAAACCGGGAAAGTAACGAAATCGTTATAGAACCCATAAAACATTGCGTTTCCAAATAAAATAAATGACAGTATAAAACTGATTCCAATTATAATTCGGTTTCGGTACTTAGATGCAAGTAAAGCTAAGCCGAAAAATAAAAGTAACGCAGCTAGTGGATTAATAAAAAGCATGAATTCTTCAAAGAAATTATCAATTTTAATATCAAATGCTAGCTTGTACACAATATATGTTTTAATCCATAGTAAAACGACTGCAACGAGTGCAAATCGCAGTTTTGGAAACAGATGTTGTAGCATAATATACTCCTCTCCTAAAAAGCATGACAGTTCTTGTGAGCCAGTTTGCTTAACGACTCATTTTATATATACGAACAGTCCTTTGTTATTATGATTATTATACTATGAGTATCATTATACGAAAATAAAAGAGAGTTGTGGGCTTTTTTATAATAATCGAGTAGAAAAAGAGTGGTGGGAGACAATAAAACAGAATTTCTATGTATGATAATTATCGTACGTAGAAAGAATCGCGTGATAATACGGAGGTTATAATGCGAAAATTATTATATTTTATAGCATGCAGTAGTGTTATACTTTTTACCTCACCGAGTGTGTCAATAGCTCAATATGATGCACCTCTTATGGAAGATGCACTTTATTCTGTTTTATTTCCAAAAATAAATAAAGCAATTGAAAAACAATATGGAAGTTTGAAACCGTATCAATGCCCTAAAATTATTAGTTTAAAAAAAGTGTATAGCGGTACATATTTATTTCAAGCAAGTATTGAAGTGACAAAGTATGAACGTGTTGCTGGGAAAATTGCTCCCCCATTTGAGAAGGTAACGATTACATTTAATAACGAAGAAGGCGAATGGGAAGTGACAAAGATTTCAGTAAAGCGCTTACCAAATGATACAAAATTAAACTGTAAAAAAACAATATAAAAAATTGTTTGACAAATAAAATGGTCCTTTGGTATTGTTAATAGCAACAATTAGATGTTTGAAAATTAAATAGACTTACCTCATCTACTCTCAAAGGTAGAGGCCGCGATAGGAAAGAGTAAGCTATGGGAGATTTCATGGAATCTGTGATCATAGGCTGAAAGGGACTATTGCCGAAATATAAGAATAACCATCTTATTCATATATTGGGACTACATTGAATAAATGTAGTACTGTCATAAGATTTATTTTATGGAGAGCTATTTGGAGATGTTGATGCGGTTTCTTATTTTGAGGAGATAACAACTCGTTTATTTTTTCAATATATATTTTTCCTAATAAGAAACGCGTGTGAACATTGTTCCGCGCGTTTTTTGTCTATCTAAAAGCGTGCTGCAATGAATAGAAGATTGGGGTTATGAGTTTTAGAGGAAATAAGGGAGGAATTTAAATGTATTTACACGGCACAAGCCGAATTAATGGGCAAGGACACTTAGAAATTGGAGGGTGCGATACGACGCAGCTAGCAAAGCAATACGGAACACCACTTTATGTATACGATGAAGAGTCTATTCGAGGAAAATGCCGAGCATTTCATCGTGCTTTTAAAGAAAGTGGTTTCTCTTATCAAGTAGCATATGCAAGCAAGGCGTTCTTGTGCATGGAGATGTGCCGAGTAGCTCGTGAAGAGAATATGTCATTAGACGTTGTTTCTGGAGGAGAATTATATACTGCGCTCCAAGCAGGATTTCCAGCATCACGTATTCATTTTCATGGAAATAACAAAACAGAAGAAGAGATAGTGATGGCTCTTCAGGCGAATATCGGTTGTTTTGTCGTAGATAATTTCTTTGAATTAGAAGTTTTACACGATTTAGCGATGCAACATGGAAAGTTTGTGAACATATTAATTCGTGTAACGCCTGGAGTAGAGGCGCACACACATGAATATATTACAACAGGCCAAGATGATTCGAAATTTGGATTTGGCGTTTCAAACGGTCAAGCGATGCAGGCAATTGGATTTGCTTTACAAAAATCCAATTATAATGTGCTAGGGATTCATTCACATATCGGATCGCAAATATTTGAAACAGCTGGCTTTGTTCGAGCGATTGAAGTTCTTCGCCAATTTTTAGAAGAAGTGAGAGAGCAAACAAACTATGTAGTAAAAGTGTTAAATGTAGGCGGGGGATTTGGAATACGCTACACAGAGTCGGATACACCGTTAACTCTTGAGACATATGTGCGAGCTGTAACAAGTGCAGTGAGAGAACAATTTACTGTATGTGAATATCCATTGCCAGAAATATGGATTGAACCAGGCCGTAGCATTGTAGGTGATGCTGGGACAACAATTTATACAGTTGGATCTGTGAAAGATATTCCTGGTATTCGGAAATATGTATCAGTCGATGGTGGAATGACAGATAATTTAAGACCTGCTTTATATAGTGCGCGTTATGAAGCAATGTTAGCGAATCGAGGGAATGATGAGAATGAGGAACTCGTTTCGATTGCGGGGAAATGTTGTGAGAGCGGAGATATGTTGATTTGGGATATTCATTTACCGAAAGTCGCTTCTGCTGATTTACTAGCAGTTTCCTGTACAGGAGCCTACGGGTACTCGATGGCGAATAATTACAATCGGATTCGAAGACCAGCCGTTGTCTTTGCAAAAGGCGGAACATCGCAAGTAGTTGTGGAACGCGAAACATATGAAAATATTATTGGGAACGATCGCATACGTATTAAAGAGCTTGTTTAAATAGAAAAAGGGGTTGTTCGGATGGGCAATTCCTTTTTTGTAAAATAAAATAATTAAAATATATCGGAAAACTAGGATTGAAAAAAATCAGAATTGTGATAAAATACAAATACAAAGCTTATCAAGAGAAGCGGAGGGAACTGGCCCGAAGAAGCTCGGCAACCTGCTTATAGAAAGCAAGGTGCTAAATCCAGCAAAATGGAATCCATTTTGAAAGATAAGGTAAAATATATTACCGAACAGTCTTTTCGAAATGGGAAAGATTTTTTTTATGAATAAAAAGGGGGGCTGTTCGCGTGGGTGTACGGGAACATTTTGATGAAGTATCCGAGAAGATTGAAGCGATGCTTGCTGATATGAAATATGGCTCAATTACAATTGTTGTGCAAGATGGAAAAGTAATTCAGTTAGAGAAAAGTGAAAAAGTACGTTTAAAGTGAAAAGCGCTGACTAGAAAAACTAGAGGCGGTTTTAACCTATTTTCATTAGGTTAAAACCGTCTTTTTGCTTTTACAGGGGGAAAAAACATGTTGACGTATGAAACGTGGGAAGAAAATGTTGTTTCGTTTTCGGAAGAAGATGAAACAAAAGGCGCGTTATCAGTATTAAATTGGGCTTATGAAGAGTATAAAGATGAAATCGTCTACGCATGTAGCTTTGGGGTGGAAGGTATGGTATTGCTGCACCTTATAAACCAAGTAAATCCATCTGCTAAAGTTGTATTTTTGGATACAAATGTTCATTTTCAAGAAACATATGAATTAATTCAAAGAGTGAGGGAACGATTTCCTTCATTGAATATTATAGAAAAGCAGCCAGAACTTACACTTGATGAACAGGCGAAGTTGCATGGTGAAAAACTGTGGGAGAGCAATCCGAATCTTTGTTGTAAGATTAGAAAAATTTTACCTTTAGAAAAATCATTAGTCGTGGAAAAAGCATGGATATCGGGCTTAAGAAGGGAACAATCAGAAACACGTAAGCATACAAAGTTTATAAATCAAGATCATCGTTTTCAATCTATTAAAGTTTGTCCACTCATTCATTGGACGTGGAAAGAAGTTTGGCGATATGTATACAAACATAGCTTGCCGTATAACCCGTTGCATGATGTTGGCTATCCAAGTATTGGGTGTGAGAAATGTACTTTACCTGTAGGGGATGGTGGCGATTCAAGAGATGGTAGATGGGCTGGGAAAGTGAAAACCGAATGTGGTCTTCATTATCAATAAGATGAATCTTGAAATAAAGCTAAGAGGGGATATAGAAAATGAGCACAGTAAACGAATTAGTAAACCGTATAGATGAGACATATGATATATCACAAATTGAAAAAGAAATTAAATTAGACAACATTGCTTTAAGTGATTTAGAACTATTGGCGACAGGTGGATATAGCCCGCTTACTGGTTTTTTGGGGAAGGAAGATTATGATTCAGTCGTAGAAACGCTTCGTTTAGCAAATGGTAGTGTGTGGAGTATACCAATTACATTACCGGTAACAGAAGAAGTCGCAGAAAGCCTGAAGACCGGAGAGGAAGTAAAGCTTGTCAACAATGGAAATATATATGGTGCTATTAAAATAGAAGATATTTTCGTACCAGATAAAGAAAAAGAAGCGTTACTTGTATATAAAACAACGGATGAGGCTCATCCAGGAGTGAAAAAATTATATGAACGACCAAACGTTTACGTTGGAGGAACTATTATTCTAACAAAACGCTTTGAAAATAATCAATTTCCTTCTTATCATTTAGACCCAATTGAAACGAGAGAAGAATTTAAAAAACGTGGGTGGAAAACAGTAGTCGGATTTCAAACGAGAAACCCGGTACATCGTGCCCATGAGTATATTCAAAAATCTGCTCTTGAAATTGTAGATGGTCTCTTTTTAAATCCACTCGTTGGAGAAACGAAATCGGATGATATTCCTGCTGATGTAAGAATGGAAAGCTATGAAGTACTCCTTCAAAACTATTATCCGAAAAATCGTGTCTTTTTAAGTGTATTTCCTGCTGCAATGCGTTACGCAGGACCAAGAGAAGCGATATTTCATGCGTTAGTAAGAAAGAATTTTGGATGTACCCACTTTATTGTAGGACGTGATCATGCCGGAGTAGGAGATTATTACGGAACATACGAAGCGCAAGAAATCTTCACGAATTTTACGATAGAAGAGTTAGGCATTACACCACTATTCTTTGAACATAGTTTTTACTGCACGAAATGTGAAGCGATGGCTTCAACAAAAACATGTCCGCACGGAAAAGAAGATCATGTTATTTTATCAGGTACGAAAGTAAGAGAATTATTAAGAAACGGTGAGATTCCGCCAAGTACATTTAGTCGTAAAGAAGTAGTAGAAGTGCTAATTAAAGGTTTAAAAAAAGAAGTAGTAACAGAATAGGGAGAGAACGAGATGGATACGAATATTACTTGGCATACAGCTTCGGTTTCAAAAGATGAGAGAAGATTGAAGAATGGACATCACAGTTTTGTAATTTGGTTTACTGGTTTATCAGCTTCGGGTAAATCTACAGTAGCGAATGCGGTCGCTCGTAAACTGTTTGAAAAGAATATTGGAAATTATGTGCTGGATGGGGATAACATTCGCCACGGTTTAAATAAAGACTTAGGATTTTCTGAAAGTGATCGCATGGAAAATATAAGACGTATTGGCGAAGTGGCAAAGTTATTTGTAGATCAAGGAACAGTTGTCCTTACAGCATTTATTTCACCATTTCGAGTAGACCGCAAACAAGTAAGAGATTTATTAGCGGCAGATGAATTTATTGAAATTTTTGTGAAGTGTCCGATTGAAGAGTGTGAGAAACGTGATCCGAAAGGGCTTTATAAAAAGGCAAGAAAAGGTGATATTAAGGATTTCACAGGTATTGATTCGCCTTATGAAGAGCCAGAGCAAGCAGAATTAATTGTAGAAACGCACAAATATTCTATTGAAGAATGTGCAGAACAAATCGTGAAGTACTTACAAGAGCGTAGTTTTATCCCGCTATTTGCCGGGAAGTAAAATTCCTACCTCAAAGTTCGATTGGGGCAAGGAAGTTAGGTGGGGGTCGGGCTGCCCGTAAATACCCGATTGGTTAAGGCTAATAATCAGCGTGGGATGAACAAAACTCTACTGATTAAAGTTTCACTTTATATAGGGGGATTTAAAAATGAGTTATGAAAAAGTATGGGCTAACAATGAAAAACTAAATCAAACGGAGAAAAATAAATTAGAAAAAGATGGCTTAGAAATTTTTAATGATATTCCTTACTATGCGGAAAATGGATTTGAATCTATTCCGAAAGAAGAGTGGGATGCTTTTAAATGGGCGGGATTGTATTTACAACGTCCAAAAGAAGCTGGTTATTTTATGATGCGGGTAAATATTCCGTCAGGGATTATTACAAATGCGCAGGCAGAAGTACTTGCTTCTATCGCTGAGGATTATGGACGTGATGTAATAGATATTACTACGAGACAGGCGATTCAGTTTCACTGGTTAGAAATTCAGCAAATACCAGATATTTTTAAAAGATTAGCAAGAGTTGGATTATCTTCAGCGGGGGCTTGTGGTGATATAACGCGGAATATTACAGGTAATCCGCTTGCTGGAATTGATGCAAATGAACTATTTGATACGACACATATTGTGAAAGAGGTATATGACTATTTCCAACATAATGAAGAGTTTTCTAATTTGCCACGTAAATTTAAAATGTCTATTAGTTCTAATATTTATAACTCAGCAAACGCAGAGATTAACTGTGTTGCATTTACACCTGCTACGAAAGAAATAGATGGTGATAAAAAAGTTGGTTTTCATATAAAAGTAGGCGGAGGATTATCAGCCCGTCCATATTTAGCTGATGAATTAGATGTGTTCGTTTTACCAGAAGAAGTGAAGGCAGTGGCAATTGCGATTGCTACTATATTCCGTGATTTTGGATATCGTGAGAAACGTCATTTAGCCCGTTTGAAATTTCTTGTTGCGGACTGGGGAGCAGAGAAATTTAAAGAGAAACTAATAGAGTATACAGGGCCTTTACAAAGTAAAGGGGAAAGTGCACTCAAAGGATGGAATGCAGGCTATTTTTATGGTGTTCAAGACCAAAAACAAGAGGGATTAAAATATGTAGGTTTTAATGTACCGGTAGGTCGTTTACATGCAGAAGAAATGTTTGAGATTGCAAGAATCGCAAAGCAATATGGAAATGGACAAATTCGTACATGTAATTCACAAAATTTCATTATTCCGAACGTTCCTCCGGAAAATGTAAAAGGATTACTTAGTGAACCGTTGTTTGAAGCGATATCTGCAAGCCCAAAATCATTTATTGGTCATGCGGTTTCATGTACCGGTATTGAATATTGTAATCTTGCACTAGTAGAAACGAAAGAAAGATTACGAAAAATTGCAGAATACTTAGATACACAAATTGCACTCGATGTTCCAGTTCGAATTCATATGGTAGGCTGCCCAAATTCATGTGGTCAACGTCAAATTGCTGACATTGGGTTACAAGGGGTGAAAATGAAAACGAAGGAAAAGGGAATTGTTGAAGCATTTGAGATATATGTAGGTGGAACGTTGTTAGATGGCGGTGCCTACAATCAAAAGTTAAAAGGAAAAATAGATGGCGAGGATTTACCTGATGTACTCGCATCATTTATAAGTTATTTCAAAGAGAATAAATTACCAGCCGAAACATTTTATGATTTTGTAGGTCGTGTTGGTGTAGACACATTACAAATAGCGTTAAATAACGTGTTAGAAGAAGTCATAGCGTCTTAGGGGGGACAATATGGATTTATATCGATTTGAAGCTGTATTAGTGAGTGATATTGTTCCGATTGTTGTTGTTGCTCAAAGTGAAGAACAGGCATTTAAGCTTGCGGAGATTGAGCTTGAAAAACATTTTTTACCGTTGCCAGAGGTAAAAGAGATTTCTTTGTTTGAAAAAAAGAAGATTCGAAAAGGTGCAGCATTTGTTATTCATGAGTAGAGATTAGTAATACGAAAAAATAAAAACTTCCATTCTTATATACGAATGGAAGTTTCATTTTAATAGTAGAAATGAGGAGAGATGATGGGGAAGGTTTATATTGTTGGAGCGGGTCCTGGCGATCCAGATTTAATTACTGTTAAAGGGTTGAAATGTATTGAGAAGGCAGATGTTATTTTATACGATCGCCTTGTGAATAAAGAGCTGCTTTCACACGCAAAGCCTGACGCGGATTTAATTTATTGCGGGAAACTCCCGAATTATCACACGATGAAGCAAGAAACAATTAATACATTTCTTATTAAGTATGCGAAAAAAGGGAAAGTAGTAACGAGGCTTAAGGGCGGCGATCCATTTGTATTTGGTAGAGGGGGAGAAGAAGCGGAAGCATTAGCAAAGCAAGGTGTACCATTTGAAATCGTCCCAGGTATTTCATCTGGAATAGCTGCACCTGCTTATGCTGGTATTCCAGTGACGCACCGTGATGCAAGTGCAAGTTTTGCTATTGTGACTGGGCATAGGAAAGAAGGTGCTGAAGAAGAAGTGAAATGGGAAAGTTTAGCGAAAGGTGTAGAGACTTTAGCGGTATATATGGGGGTTAGTAATTTGCCCTACATATGTGAGCAACTTATGAAGCATGGAAAAGATAAAAGTACGCCAGCTGCTATTATTGAGCAGGGGACGACGTCTATGCAACGTACAGTTGTTGGGACATTAGGAACAATTGTAGATGTTGCGAAAAAAGAGCAAATTCAAAATCCGAGCATGATTGTAATTGGAGAAGTTGTCCGTTTTAGAGAAAAAATCCATTGGTTTGAGAAGCAAACGGAAAATGCTTATCAAGTAAGTGGAGTGTTGTAAAATGAAAGCCGTCTTATATATATGTCATGGAAGTCGTTTGAAGACAGCGAAAGAAGAGGCGATTCAATTTATTACATCGTGTATGAGTCGTATAGAAGCGAATATTCAAGAAGTTTGTTTTTTAGAGTTAGCGAATCCTTCTATTGAAGATGGTTTTCGTACATGTGTGAAGCGTGGGGCCACGGAGATTATTGCCATCCCTGTTTTTTTATTAGCGGCAGGTCATGTGAAGAAAGATATTCCATTTGAATTGGTAAAGCTCAAGAATCAATATCCGAATGTTAAAGTGACTTATGGTAATCCGTTTGGTGTATCAGAAACACTTATCAAATCAGTATATAACGGAAGTGGTATTGAAAAGGAAGGGAAGGCTGAAGTGACCCTTCTGCTCGTTGCAAGAGGAAGTAGTGATCCTGAAGTATTACAAGATATAAAATGGATCGCCTCTTTATTTCAAGCTGAGGAGAAAATTAAAAAAGTTGAGGTTTGTTATTTAGCGGCTGCGGAGCCGAAATTTGAGAGGAAATTGAAGGAAGTTGTAGAACGGGAAGTGGAGAACATCGTTGTGCTACCTTATTTGTTATTTACAGGTTTACTTATGAAACATATTGAGAAAGAAGTGCGCCAATATGCATTGGAAGAGATAAAAATCAGTCCATATTTAGGGAAGAATGAAGCGTTACAAGATATGTTAATTCAGAAAACGATGGAGTTATTGAAAGGAGATCAGTATGTATCCACTTACAGTGCGAGTTAATGAGAAACGCGTTGTTGTTATTGGTGGGGGAAAAGTTGCAGGATTTAAAATTATTCCTTTACTCAAACAAGGTGCGGATATAGTTGTGATCAGTCCAGAATTAGATGCGAATTTAGTAAAACTTGTGGAAGAAAAGAAAATTCGTTGGTATCAAAGAGAATATGAAAAAAGTGATATTAAAAATGCTTTTTTAGTTGTTGCAGCGAGTAGTGATTCAATATTAAATGAACAAGTTGCTGAAGATGCCGCAGAGAATCAATTAGTAAATGTTATTACAAATCCGGAAAGTGGTAATGTTCACTTTCCAGCAGCGATTCATCATGGTTTGCTTAATATAGCAGTTTCTACTGGGGGAGCGAGCCCAAAGCTCGCAAAAAAAATTCGAGATGAGATTGCAAATAAATATGATGAGACATATGAATCGTATTTAGATTTTTTATATGAAGTAAGGGTGAAGTTAAAAGATTTACAGTTAGAAAAGAGAGAACGAAATATATTACTCCAAGAAGTGTTGAAATCAGTATATGTGCAAAACGAGAGAGAAAGAGAAAGTTTTTTGCGAGAATTAGAGGGAAAGGTTTTAAAATAATAAAAGATAAAGTGCGCTTTACAAATATAAAAATATAATTTATAATCACAAGTAACTTCAATAGATGAAATCGATGAGCAAGAAGAGTACGTATATTTGATGCGTTCAGAGAGCTGGGATTAGGTGGGAGCCCGGTACGATAAATTATACAGAATGGGCTTGCGAGAGGTATGTTGAACATTGTAGTAGGCAACCCGGGTTCCGCCGTTAAAAGGATAGAGTATCGGAATTATTCCTGTACTTGAACAAGTGGGATTTATCAATCCAATTGAGGTGGTACCACGGTATTTACATTACATATATCGTCCTCTACATGCATATTTGCGTGTAGGGGACTTTTTTATTTTCTAAAGGAGGTGTGCGAGTATGAAATGAAAGTGTATAATCAACAAAAGTTTAAATATTCAGAAAAGGAGAATTTATGATGAAAGAAACACAGCAATGGACGTCGAAAATAGGCTTTGTACTCGCAGCAGCCGGAGCCGCAGTAGGTCTTGGTGCGATATGGAAATTTCCATATGTTGCAGGTAATGGCGGGGGAGGCGCATTCTTCCTTGTATTTTTACTTCTAACTTTATTTATAGGTATGCCTCTTCTAATAGCGGAGTTTGTTATTGGACGTAGCACGCAAAAAGAGGCGGTTACAGCTTATAAAGTACTAGTGCCAAATAGCAAATTATATCCTTGGATTGGTCGTATGGGAGTTGTTACTTGTTTTAGTGTACTATCTTTTTATAGTGTTGTAGGTGGATGGATTTTACTTTATTTATATTATAGTGTGACAGGAAGTTTCTGGAATGGAGTAGCTGATTATGGACAATTGTTCGGTGAAACGATTTCAAATCCGTTAAGTGCGATTGGAGCGCAATTTATCTTTATGCTTTGTACGATTTTTGTTGTAAGTAAAGGTGTAGAGAAAGGTATAGAAAAGGCAAGTAAGTACATGATGCCGCTATTATTTATTTTATTTATTGCGATTATTGTTCGTGCGTTAACACTCGATGGTGCTTTTGCTGGAGTAGAGTTCTTCTTAAAACCAGATTTTTCAAAGCTTACAGCAGATACAATTTTATATGCGATGGGACAATCTTTCTTCTCGCTAACTGTAGGTGCCTCGGTAATGGTAACGTATAGTTCGTATTTAAAGAAAGAGGAACATTTAGCGAAATCGGCAACATCTATTGTAAGTTTAACTGTTTTTGTTACAGTACTTGCAGGATTAGCAATTTTCCCAGCGATTTTCGCATTAGGAGTTAAACCGACTGAAGGACCGGGATTACTGTTTATCGTCCTTCCAGCAGTATTTGCAAAAATACCATTTGGTCAATTTTTCTTTATTATGTTTTTAATTTTATTCTTCTTTGCAACTTTAACATCAGCAATTTCAATGCTTGAAATTGTAGTAGCATCTGTTGCGAAAGGTAATGAGAAGAAGCGTCCGTCAGCATCATTATTAATTGGTATTCTTATTTTTGCAGTCGGTATTCCATCAGCGTTATCATTTGGGATTATGAGTGACGTGAAAATATTTGGGAAAACATTCTTTGATTTAGTCGACTTTTCGGTAAGTAACGTATTGCTGCCGTTAGGAGTACTAGCTATTTCATTATTTGTACCAAATAAAATGAGTAAAGAGTTGTTGATGAAAGAATTAGAAGTGACGGAAACGAAGGGGAAAACGTTATTTAACATTTGGTTCTTCTTACTTCGTTATGTCATTCCGATAACTGTAATAATTGTATTTTTAAATGTGATAGGTGTATTTAAAATGTTTGCATAAAAAAAGGCGGGGATCTCCCGTCTTTTTTTATGTTGTTGAATGTAATAGACGATTATACGCTTTATAGGCTGTGGTGACTGCGAGGAATGAACCGATTAAAAATAAAACTGATCCGCCAAATGTAAATATCCGGCCGATAAATGTCGCTCTAGCTTCTTCTATTTTTTGTTGTAATTGCGTATTCATATTGATCACCTCGTAAACTATAGGCATTTAGTTATAGTCTATGTAGAATGCCTATATTGTGTGAAGTGTAAATAAAAAACCTCGGTAGGTACCGAGGTTTTTTATAATCCGATATAAGGAGATGGATCGACTGCGTTTGTCTTGCCGACATTCCATTCTCCAAGATGAAGTTCGAAGTGTAAATGTTGTCCGTATGATTGGCCCGTGTTCCCCATAAATCCAAGCTGATCGCCTTGTTTTACAGTTTGTCCATTCGATACAGAACGGCTATTCATATGAGCATATACTGTCGTATATGTTTTTCCGTTTATACGGTGAGATAAATACACTACGTTTCCGTAACTAGATGATAATTCTGAGCGAATAACAACGCCATCTGCAGCAGCGATAATTGGAACCGTTCCCGAAGCGGCGATGTCAATTCCTTTATGGTTATCTAAAGAACGTACACCAAATCCGGAAGTTTTTGATCCAGCTGCTGGTTTGATAAAGCCACCGATGTTTGTATCATGTGGTGTTGGAGCTGCTTGAGTTGCTTGAGCAGATTTAGTAGCTTGTTGTTTGCGAGCCTCTTCTGCCTGGCGAGCTTCTTCCGCTTTACGAGCTTCTTCGGCCCGTTTTTCTTCTTCAATTGCTTTTTGCACAGCTTGACGTTGATTTTCTAAAATGCCTTTGGATTCTTCTAATCCTTCAATCTCTGAATCTACTTTTGCTACTTTCGTATGTAGATCGTTAATAAGAGTCTGTTGCTGCTGTTGGTTATTTTGTAATTCTTGTTGTTTTTGTTCTAGTTTTTGCTCAGATTCTTTCAGTTGTTGTTCTTTTTTCTCAACAGCTTCTTTTTCTGTAGTTACAGCATTTTGATCAGATGTTTGTTTTTTTACAATATCTGTATCGTTGTTTAATATTAAACTTACGGAGTACATATTATCAACAAGATCAGCAATGTTTGTAGAGTTTGTTAATACTTCTGTAATGATATTTGTACGCGGTTTTTCTTGCATAGATTGTAATCGTTGTTTAATAACTTCCTGACGTGTATCTATGTTTGTTTGTAATTGTTCTATATGTTTCTTTTTGTCAGTAATTACTTGTTGTGTTTTGCTAATTTCTTTTTTTGTATCATTTAATTCAGCCTCGTTTTTATTAATAGAAGTAGTTAATTCATCGATTTTCTTCTGTAATTCTTGAATTTCTTTTTCTATTTGTTCTTTCTCGACTGATTTATTTTGTAAGTCACTTTGTTTGCCTTCTAATTCAGATTGAATGTTAGATAATTTATCTTGATTTGTTTCAGCGTATACGGGTGAAAGTAACGGGGAAGCAAAAATCGTTCCTGCTGCTAAAACACTAAACGCTGCAAATTTCTTTTTCATAGTTGTCTGACTCCTTTCCCTATGAATGTTATATATCATAAGAAGAAGAGTGTCTATCGTTGTAATCATAATGTAAAGAAAACTTTATAAAATTGCTAAGTTTTGTCGGAATTTATCATTTTTCAACTTTAATTGTCATAGTACTTACATTTTATTTATGGCTGTAATAAAGGTATATTTTGGGATTTATATGTAAAATACAGGAGGAAAGTAATAGTTTTTATGGGGTGAAATAGTACTTAGAAAGCTAATAAAACACTAGTAAGGAATCGTTCTCATGTGAGGTTTTCTAACATGGGTTTATTTTTTGTCAAGAAAATTATTTGCATTCGGGCAAAGTTATTTTGTTGTCAGATTTTAAATTTTGATTTATGATTTTTAACAGGGACAAAATGTAGTGAATTGTCGAATAATATGTAATACTCTTAATTTCTTAGTTTTATAGAGATAGAATGAGAGATAGAGTGACACATCGAAGAGGGGGTTACAACAAATATGAAAAGAATAGGACTTGCATGGCAAATATTAATAGGGCTTGCGCTTGGTATTGCGGTTGGGGCGATTTTCTTTGATAATCCAGCTGTTGTTAAGTACTTACAACCAATTGGTGATATTTTCATCCGATTAATTAAAATGATCGTTGTACCGATTGTTGTAGCAAGTATTGTTGTTGGGGTTGCTGGTGTTGGCGATGTTAAAAAACTAGGTCGACTAGGCGGAAAAACAATTCTTTACTTTGAAATTATTACAACAATTGCAATTATTGTTGGTCTATTAATAGCGAATATTTTCCAACCAGGAAAAGGCGTAAATATGGAGCAGTTAACAAAGACAGATATTTCGAAATATACACATACGACAGAGCAAGTACAAAGTCATTCATTTGCAGATACGTTTGTAAATATTGTTCCAACGAACATTATGAAGTCATTGGCTGACGGAGATATGCTTGCTATTATCTTCTTCTCTGTACTATTTGGTTTAGGTGTAGCAGCAATTGGTGAGAGAGGAAGACCAGTTCTTCAATTTTTCCAAGGTGTAGCTGATGCAATGTTTTATGTAACAAACCAAGTTATGAAATTTGCACCATTTGGTGTGTTTGCACTAATTGGTGTTACAGTTTCTACATTTGGTCTTGCTTCATTAATTCCATTAGGGAAATTACTAATTGTCGTATATGGAGCAATGATCTTCTTCGTCGTAGTTGTCTTAGGACTTACAGCGAAAATATTTGGAATTAACATTTTCCAATTCTTTAAGATTTTAAAAGACGAGCTGATCTTAGCGTATTCTACAGCAAGCTCAGAAACAGTTTTACCAAAAATCATGGAGAAAATGGAGAAATTCGGTTGTCCGAAAGCAATTACATCTTTCGTTATTCCGACAGGTTATTCATTTAACTTAGATGGATCAACTTTATATCAAGCAATTGCAGCTATTTTCTTGGCGCAAATGTACGGTATTGATTTATCTATTACACAACAAATTACATTATTACTTGTATTAATGGTTACATCAAAAGGTATCGCAGGTGTACCGGGCGTATCATTCGTTGTATTATTAGCGACACTTGGTACAGTAGGTATTCCACCTGAAGGTTTAGCGTTCATTGCTGGTATTGACCGTATTTTAGATATGGCTCGTACAGCAGTTAACGTTGTAGGAAACTCTTTAGCAGCTGTAGTTATGTCTAAGTGGGAAGGTCAATATGACGCTGAAAAAGGACAAGCTTATTTAAAAGAGATTTCTGAAAAGGGTCAAGCTGCTTAATTATAATATGAACAAGCTCTCACATAATATGTGGGAGCTTTTCTGTATATAGAAGAGGAGTATACATAATGAAACGTAAATATGGTGACGGTTCTTCGTGGAAAAGACTAATAGAAAAGAGTTATAGGCTTAAGCAAGTGGAAGAGGGAATGCTCGGAATACTGGATATAAAAAAGGTGAGAGAGCCTAGTTGTAAAGAATATGATGGTAAAGAAATTTGTATTGCAAGTGATGGGTATACGTGGGTTCAATATTTCATTAATGGAAAGAACTTTGCGATTACAGTTATGTTAGATGATAGGCACAATTTAGTGCAATATTATATTGATGTGACGAAAGAATATGAAATAGACGATCGTGGTTTACCGTATTTTGATGATTTATATTTAGATGTAGTATTATTACCTAGCGGTAAGGTGTATGTATTAGATGAAGAGGAGCTAGAGGATGCTTATAAAAGTGGCGATGTCACGAAGGAAGAGTATGAGTTAGCTTGGTACACTACGAAATGGATATTAGCAGCAATAAAAAATAGTGAATTTTATTGGATTTCAATATTGGAAGAAGAAATCGAAAAGTTAAAATGATTATTGTATTCAAATTTTTGTATAATTACCAAAAAAATCTATACAAAAAATAATTGACTTTTGTTTTGTAAGCGAGTAAAGTTAGGGAAGAAATTATTATTAAAAAATAAATATGAAACCTTCTTATAAAGAGAGGCGGAGGGACTGGCCCTACGATGCCTCGGCAGCGGACTCGATTTCAGAGTGCTGTGCCAAATCCAGCAAGCATGTGCTTGAAAGATGAGAAGAGCGTTTCTTATAGATGTATAAGACCTCTTCTCACCGGAAGAGGTCTTTTGTTATTCATTAGAAAAAGGTTGAAACTAGGGAGAGATGGTACTTTGAAAGAAACGAGAGGAAATGGTTTAGCTTTATTACCACTTGGGATATTTTTGGCGCTATTTATTGGTTCTGGAATTATTACAGGTGATTTCTATAAATTGCCGATACTTGTAGCGATTTCAATTGCTGTAGGAGTCGCTTTAGTGATGAATCGTAAAGAAAGTTTTAATGTGAAAGTAGAGCGGTTCGCTAAAGGTGCAGGAAATCCGGATATTATGATTATGGTATTAATTTTTGTGCTTGCAGGTGCATTTTCTGAAACTGCTAAAGGAATGGGTGGAGTAGACTCAACTGTTAATTTAGCGTTAACTATTTTACCGCCAGGATTTATCGTAGCTGGAATCTTTGTTATTGGTGCATTTATTTCATTAGCAATGGGAACTTCAATGGGAACAATTGCAGCATTAGCGCCGATTGCTGTAGGTATTAGTGGTCAAACTGATATCTCAATTGCGCTTGCGATGGCTACTGTTGTTGGGGGAGCGATGTTTGGTGATAATTTATCATTTATTTCAGATACAACAATCGCAGCTGTTCGTTCACAAGGAACAGAAATGAAAGATAAGTTTAAAACGAATTTTTTAATTGTATTACCAGCGGCTATTATTACAATTGTACTATTAGTAATAGTTACTTCAGGAAGTGACACGCAAATTAAAGCACATAGCTTTGATTGGATAAAGATTTTACCGTACGCAGGAGTACTTATTACAGCGCTACTTGGCTGGAATGTACTTATTGTATTAACTGGTGGAACTGTATTATCTGGTGTTATCGGTCTTATAGATGGAAGTTACACGTTAGAAAGTTTCTTTAAAAGTGTAACGACTGGAATGGGCGGTATGATGGAGTTAGTATTACTTGCTATATTAATTGGCGGTATGGTTGAATTAATCCAATATAATGGTGGTATTCAATATTTAATGAATGTATTAACACGTAATATTCGTTCGAAAAAAGGTGCGGAATTTGGTATTGCTGGTTTAGTAAGTATGACTAATATGTGTACAGCGAATAATACGATTTCGATTATCTTTACAGGCCCGCTTGCAAAAAATATTGCAGATCAATATGAAATAGACCCTCGTAAATCAGCGAGTGTATTAGATCTTTTCTCATGTTGTGTACAAGGATTAATTCCGTACGGTGCCCAAATGTTAACGGCAGCAGGATTTGCAGCGTTATCTCCGGTTGAATTGTTGCCATATGCATTTTATCCAATCTTAGTTGGAGTATGTGGGATTGTTTCTATTTTAATTGGATTTCCAAGATTTTCGAAAGTAGCTGAGAAAAAAGAGTATCATAAAACAGCTTAATTTAATATGAATGTTAGTAATTAAAAAAACGTGCAGAGAATAAACTCTGCACGTTTTTTTGCGTAAAGGGCTGAATATGACTCGGTCTTAAGTCTGAGTTAAAAACGGTTCTTAAGCTCGTTATGGAAAGATGAAAAAATAGTTAAGATAAGAGTATCAAATCGAAGGGAGGCAAGCACAAGATGAAACAATTTCTAGCGTTTATCGCAGCCGGTATTTTGGCTTTAATTGCTCTTGGTAGTCTTGCTGGTATTGTAGGATTCGCAATCGGAGCAGGAGTTGTATATTGGAGCTACAAATCATTTGTGCGAGCTAAGTCATTTTTTGGAAAGTTAGCTTGGGGTATTGTTGGTTTAATCGGTTTATCCATTGCGCTTTCTCATTCACCAGCATTAATCGGTATCGCTGCTTTAGTGGTTTTATACTACGGATACCGTGAGTGGAAAAAAGAAAAAGATGTAGTTGTTGAATCTGCTCCAGAAAGTTCTAAACCATATAGCAACTTTGAAGATGAGTGGAACAAATTAATGAAAAACTAAAACAATAAATCAAATTATAAATAAAGTAGAAGAGAGGAAGATTTATAATGAAACAATCTTTATTCGGACGTGTACGCGATGCAATTTTAGCTGATTTTCATAACGTGTTAGATGAGAAGGAAAGAAAAAATCCAATTGCGATGTTAAACCAATATTTACGTGATAGTGAGCGTGAAATAACAAAAATTGAGAAGTTAATTGAACGTCATAAAACATTAAAATCTAACTTTGCTCGTGAGCTTGAGCAAGCACGTTATTTCGTTAACAAAAGATCAAAGCAAGCTATCATTGCTCAAGAAGCAGGCGAGTTACAATTGCACGAACGTGCGTTAGAAGAGGTAGCTTATTATGAAGGGCAAGTAACTCGATTAGAAGAAATGTATGCAGGTGTTGTAGAGCAAATTGATGAGTTAGAGCGTCGTCTTTCTGAAATGAAAAATAAATTAAAAGAAATGCACGCAAAGCGTATGGAACTAATGGCACGTGAAAATATGGCACATGCAAATCGTCGTATGAATACTGCAATGCATAAAATGGATGAAAATAATCCGTTCTTACGATTTGAAGAAATTGAAGATCACATTCGTGACTTAGAAACTCGTATGAATGAAGAGCATGAGCGTGACACATTTGATATGAAAATTGCAAAACTTGAGCGTGAAATGAAAGAAAAGAATGATGTATCGTTAACGAAAGAGTTAACAAAATAATAGTAGTATATTATAAAACAGGCTTATGATATAGTGATAGGAGAAAAGGTGTTGGAAAGCAATGCCTTTTCTTCTATGTATATGTGACAAGAAGGGGGGAGCTGAAATGAAGAAACATTTTTCAAAGACACAATTAATGGGGATGCTCCTCATCATATTTGGATTCGGTCTTTTTCTTGATATGATACTTGGACATTTTGAACCAGGTGGTCTCATTTTTGCATTTATTATGCTTATGTTTGGAAGGCATTATCGTAAAAAGAATCGTTATGTACGGGGAAATGTATTTTTATTTGTTGGTGGTATCGTATTTTTATTCTTCTTATTTTCATCAGCAGCATTTGTTCTTGTCGTATTTGCTTGTTTAGCTTTAATTGGTTATCAATTGATTCAACAAGGGCATCAGCAAAAAGCAATGAAGGTTGAAATTAAAGAAAAAGGGATTATAGACGAAGAGAAGCAAATATATCGTACAGAACCATATTTGAAAAATATGTTTGTAGGCAATGTACGAATGATGGATCATATTTATGAACTTGAGGATATTAATGTTCAATACGCTGCTTGTGATGTGGAAATAGATTTAACTACTGCTATGATTCCAGAAGGGGAAACGATAATTGTTATTCGGGGTGTCGTTGGTAATATTCGTTTATATGTGCCATATGATATTGAACTTTCTTTAAATCATTCTGTTATTGTCGGACGTGTGCTCTTGCCAGGTCATGAAGAGACAGGGTTTAACCGCAATGTTACATTTAGAACAGAGCAGTATAAAGAGGCTCCTCGTCGTATTAAAATTATTTCTTCGCTTGTCGTAGGCGACACGGAAGTGAGGAAAGTATAATGAAGAAACAAAAAAATATTTCGTGGATGTATATTCGTTATTCTATGTTGTCCTCAGTTAGTATCGCACTCATTTGTACAATTGTATATGTATGGAAAAGCGAGCAACAAGTGTATGATTTATTATGGAAGGAATCCATCGCTTCTGTTCCAATTGGCTTGTTTATTATGACTACAAGTTTACTTATCGGGGGAATTGTAGGATATGCAATCGGTTACTATATAGAGCAGCGTATACAAGGATTAAATACGTTTCTATTTGAAGTAGAGCGAGGGAATTTTCCGAGCGATGTTTCGTTTACTGCAGATGATGAATTTCATGAAGTGGAACGAAAAGTAATCGTTTTGGCTCGTCGATTAGAGGAGCAAGCTGGACTCTTTCAAAAAGTAACGAATGAACGAGCTCATTGGAATGAAGAGATGAGACAAGAAGCGATTTCTCAAGAAAGGCATCGTTTAGCAAGGGAGTTGCATGATTCAGTAAGTCAGCAGCTTTTTGCAATGTCGATGATGATGTCAGCGATTAATGAACAAATAACTGAATTTCCAGATGTGACAAAAAAACAATTACAACTTGTTGAAAATATGGTTGTAAATGCTCAATCAGAAATGAGAGCATTGCTCCTTCATTTACGTCCTGTACAATTGGAAGGTAAGAAACTGACAGAAGGTATAGAGGAATTATTAACGGAATTATCGCGAAAACAACATATGAAAATTGAATGGCTTATTGAGCCAATAGAATTAAAAAAAGGTGTAGAAGATCATTTATTCCGTATTGTGCAAGAAGCGCTATCAAATACGTTGCGACACGCAAAGGCAAAGAAAACAGAAGTGCGCCTTCGAAAAATTGATCAATATGCGATTTTAAAAATTATTGATGACGGCGTTGGGTTTGAAGTAGGCGTTAATAAGGCAGGTTCATATGGCCTAAGATCGATGCAAGAGCGTGTTCATGAAATTGGTGGGACACTCAAGGTGCTTAGTTTCCCGGCCAAAGGTACACAAATAGAAGTAAAAGTACCGATTATGATTGAGAGAGGGGGAGAAGTATGATAAAAGTATTGCTTGTCGATGATCATGAAATGGTTCGTATGGGTGTATCGGCATATTTATCTACACAGCCAGATATTGAAGTAGTAGGGGAAGCTGAGAATGGACGAAAAGGATCAGAATTAGCATTGCAATTAAGACCGGATATTATTTTAATGGACCTTGTTATGGATGAGATGGATGGTGTCGAAGCAACACGTGCTATTATTCAAGAATGGCCAGAAGCAAAAATTGTAGTTGTAACAAGCTTTTTAGATGACGAAAAATTGTACCCTGTTATTGAGGCTGGTGCGACCAGTTACTTATTAAAAACATCAAGAGCAAGTGATATTGCTGATGCTGTACGAGCTACTTATGATGGAGAAACAGTATTAGAGCCGAAAGTTACCGGGAAAATGATGTCCCGTATGCGTCAAAAGAAAGAGCAACCTTTGCATGATGACTTAACGGAAAGAGAGTTTGAGATTTTGTTATTAATTGCAGAGGGAAAAAGTAATCAAGAGATTGCGGACGAGTTATTTATTGCACTGAAAACGGTAAAGACACATGTGAGTAACATATTAAATAAATTGAATGTAAGTGATCGTACTCAGGCAGTTATTTATGCATTTAGGCATCAATTAACGAAGTGATAAAGTGAAGCTTTAATTGGCGGGGAATTCCTCGCTGATTATTGGCTCGCTACAATATAGATTTGGCGTTAAAACCATCGAATGTTTTTATTGACGATAAATAATGTAAGCGTTATCGTTAAGGTGTTAACAGTACATATAAAGGGGAGAATGTATATGTTAGTTCAAACTATATTCGGAATGGATAAGTCTAAAAAATTAGGGGAGTATGTGAACGCATTACAAGCACTTTGTGAACAATATAATGTTGAAACAGATAAAATTGCGATTATTGAGGCAACAGAGGAATACTATTTATTTTTAGTAAAGCAAGAAGAGCGCTATGATGTTGTCAAGGTAGAAACAGTTGATACGAATATTGAATATTATACGAAGGCTTATAAAATAAGCAGTTTTAATCATACTGCGTATCAAATGTAAAAAAACTCCCTTTTGGGAGTTTTTTTAGGAGGCTTTTACTTCGTGAGATTCGGTTACTAATGGAACTTTTTTCGTACCGCTTAACTTAGCCATTGCAAGACCAATAAGAGCTCCTACTAATGCTGGTATTAGCCAGCCGATTCCTTCATTATATAAAGGGATAAATTCAAAATATGGTGTGATAAATGAAACTGAAATACCACCTTGTTTTAATCCATCAAATACGCTCACTACAGCTGCTCCAATTAAAGCACCTACATAAACAGAGCGATATCCACCGAAGTATTTATGAAGTAATGATAGTAGTACGAGTACAATCGCAATTGGATACACAACAAGTAGAATTGGAACAGAGATTGCGATAATTTTCGTTAAACCTAAGTTGGCAACTAGTAATCCTAATGCGCAAATGATACTCGCGAACGTTTTGTATGAAAATGTAGTCAATAATGTTGAAAAATATTGGCTGCACGCAGATACGAGTCCAACGCATGTCGTTAAACAAGCGAGTGTAACGATAAGAGATAATAGGAGCAAACCGTATGGACCGAATAATTGTTGTACGATAACAGTAAGTAGCTGTCCGCCATTTTTTGCATATCCGAGCGAGACGCTAGTTGCCCCAAGCCAGCCGAGTGCACCGTATACAAGTACGAGCCCTGTAGCGGCAATAAGCCCTGCTTTTGCTGTGGCGATGGCAATGGACTTACGATCATTCACACCTTTAGAACGAATTGCATTTACAACGATAATTCCGAATGCAAGTGCTGAAATAGTGTCCATTGTTAAGTAGCCTTCCATAAAGCCTTTGAAGATTGGAGAAGTTTGATACTCTTGCATTGCTGGTCCTGATTGCCCAAGTGGTGTAAATACACTTTTAACAAACAATAAGAAAATAGAGAGTAATAAAATAGGTGTTAATACATTTCCAATACGATCAACAAGTTTAGATGGATTCAAACTCAGCCAAAATACGATAGTAAAGAAGATGATTGTATATACAAATAGCACTAGGCTGCTAGAGCGGATTGTTTCTGGTAAGAAAGAACTAACACCCATTTCATAAGCGACATTTGCAACACGTGGGATGCCCATAGATGGACCGATAGCAATGTATACAATTACTGTAAAGAAAATTCCGAATAATGGATGAACATGACTTGCAAGTTGCTGCATTCCATTTCCAGATAGAGAAATTGCGATAACAGTTAGTAGTGGTAAGCCAACTCCTGTTAGTAAAAATCCAATCATTGCTGGCCAAAAGTTTTCACCTGCATTTTGGCCAAGCATGGGAGGGAAAATTAAATTACCTGCCCCAAAAAATAAAGAAAATAGCATAAGACCCGTGAAAAAAATATGTTTTTTTGATACAGTGTTCATTGTTTTTCCTCCTTTTTTAAATTTATTTGTAAGAACACAAAAAACTCGTCCCTAAAGAAAGGGACGAGTTATATTTACCCGCGATACCACCCTAATTTACACATGTAGAAATAAATCTATATGTATACGGCTTTGCAACGTACAACATGATACGTGTTCCTTGTAACGGGGGACGGCCGGTAAGAACTTACTGTAACATTCGGTTCTACTTCTCGGAGATGATTTTCGGTTACGCACTGAACGTTGGCTTTCAGCAAATCGCCAACTCTCTGGGGAACAGTTCTATAACGTACTCGTTCTCGTCAATGAATTTTTATTCAAGTATTCTGACAGTATTGTTGCATGTTTTTTTTAGAAAGTCAATATGTTTTTTGAAAGATATATTTATATACGGAAATATCGAAAGTAATATTCGTTGTTGCAAAAGGAATAATGAATTGTAAAATGGGAGTAAAAATTTGTGGAGAATTGTAAAATTTATAGAGAAAGTTGATATTTATAGGAGTAAAGAAGGGATTATTTGAATTTACAGAGAATATTACAACAATCCACTTGCTGGAAAGAACAAACCAAAAGAGGTGACTGAAATGCTTGCGATGGGAGTATTATTTGGCATTATTGCTATAATTGGTTTTATGTGGTTATATTATTCGCGTTCGTTTAAACAAGCAGAAGTTTTACTCTTTCAAAAAGGTAGTTTGTTGACAAATCAGTCTAGATATTTAGTATGTCCGAAGTGTGGAAGTGCACAGGCCAGAAGTGGAGGATATCAAGAGTGTTGCAAAATTAGATTATGAAAGAAAGGAAGCCTCACATTATTTTGTGAGGCTTCCTTCCTTACAACTTCATGGCGCTCCAAATTGTCCATCGATCTCTTTCAATAATAGGAGAGACGTTTTGTAATGCGGTCTGTATATGTTGTAGAAGTTGAGAAAGTTCATCATCTGTTAACTCATATAGAATGGATCGACCTGTTCGAGGAGATAAATCTTGTAGCAATGCTTCTACAGAATCATGTATTTTTCGTACTTCCCATTGTGTTTGTGTGGGAAGCACGTGAAGAGAATGTTTTTGTAATTCTTTCTGTATCGTGTTGGTTTTTGGGCGTCTTTTTGATTCTATTTCAATGAGTTTTGGAAATATAGAGAAAAAATATCCACGAATGTGTTCGGGACTTCCTGGAACTGTACAATCTTCAATCGTTCGATCTTGTAAAATAAGTACACCGTTTTTATTTAATATACGAGAAGCTTCACATAAAAATGTAGGAATGTCTTGTAAATGATGAATAACTGCACGAGAAATAACTATGTCGAATGTTTCATTAGGGTATGGGATATTATGTGCATCACCGTGGATGTAAGAAATATTTGGAATGTTGCCGCAATTTTCTTTTGCAGCTTGTAATATTTCTTTTGAAAAATCAAGTCCCACAACATTTTTGGCTCCCATAAGAGCAAGTTCTTTCGTATAAATCCCGCCACCGCAGCCAATATCAATTATTTGCTTGTTTTGTATGTCTGTAATGTTTTTTACCATTTCAGCCCAAGAAATATGAGCGTTTCTTGTTGCGTATGTGTATTTATTATTTGGATCATGAAAATTAATGGACATGATAAAGACCTCCTTTCAATGATTAGTATAACTTATTTAATAGGATGTCACGTTTTTGTTTTATGTATGAAGATTATAAGAATTTCTTATCGTAAAAGGAGGATTAATTTGAAAGGGAAATATGTATTGTTGTTATTTGTTATGTTACTAGCAGCTTGTGGTCAAGCTGAGCAAAAAAAAGAAACAAAAAAAGTAGAAGAGACGGTGAATGAAGTGAAAGAAACAATAGAGGTAACCGTTATACAAAAAAAACATAAAGAGAAAAAGTTGCAGGAATCAGAAGCGAAGTTAGTAATAGACATTTTGGATAAAGCTGAGAAACAAGAAATAACCGGAAGCTTCGGTGAACCTGAATATGAAATACAAATTAGTAGAGATGGGAAAAAAGAAACTTATTATGCATGGTTAAGGGGAGAAGATAGACGAGGATGGGTGCAATATAAGAAAGCTATGTATATGTTGAATGAAAAAGATACGGAAAAGCTTTTGGCTATATTTCCAAATGTTTCAGAACAAAAAGAAGATGAGATGCAGGTAGGTCCTTTAACGGAAGTAACAAAAAAAGATTTGCAGATTACTACGTTTCATATTAAAGCGGGCGATCAAAACGTGAATTATATGGTACGGTATACGATTTCACAATCACTATACAACAAGTTAGTGAAGGAACGAGAGTATTATTTGCAACTCACTTTCCCAGAAAAAGTTCAAAAATTAATTGGAGCAAAAGAGAGTGAAATGATTTTAGGTGAAAAAGTAAAGGAAGGGTATAAGCAATATGAATTGCAGGCTACTGTTCCGATAAAAGGTGCTTCAGAATCACAATTAAAATCATTAGAAACATATTACGAAAAGTATGATTTGAAAATATTAAACAGTGAAAAAGAAAAAATAGGCGTGTTTCAAAATATAATTCAAATCGTTAAAGAGTATGGTGAAAAAATGAATTTTCAAAGATAAAGTGAGACTTTAATCGGCAGAGGATGCTCATTTTTCGTTGATTAATAGTCTTTGCCAATTCGGCGTTGATTCCCGCTTAACTTCTTTGTTCCAACTGAATTTTGAGATAAGATCCTTATTGGCTGTAACTGAATTGAAATTCTATATAGCCTTTCCTAGGAAATGATAATAGAGAGGGGAGAAGAACACCCTCTCTATTATTTTGCTTTTGCAGATGGCTCATTCATTGATTTTCGTGTAATAAGAAATGAAATCATAAGAGCGGAAAGAATGATAAGAGTGATAAGTAAGTGATTTGGCAACCAATCTAATAATAATACATAGCTCACTGTATAAAAAATAAGAGTTGAAGCTAAAAATGATAAAACACTTATTATGAGAGATTGTAAATTCATTCGTATATACCTCCTTTATTTATATTTTTGGCTAAAAATGGATTAAATAAACATTATTTCTAACAATAGAAAAAAATATGTCATAATAGAGAAAAGAACAAGCTTTGATGAATGAATAGGATTCATTAATGAGAGATAAAGGAGAGGAATATGAAAAATAATAAAAAAGGATTATGGGGAATTATTGTTGCGATAGGTCTATTTTTACTGTCTAAGTTAAAGTGGGTATTTGCAATTTTTAAATTAGCAAAGTTTTCAACGGTATTTAGTATGTTTCTATCGCTTGGCGCATACGCAGTTCTATATGGTTGGAAATTTGGAGTGGCGCTCATTTATTTGTTGTTTGTTCATGAAATGGGCCATTTATGGGCTGCGAAAAGAAAGGGGATCCCAACATCGCCAGCAATCTTTATTCCGTTTATGGGGGCCCTTATTGGAATGAAAGAGATGCCGAAAAATGCGAAAGATGAAGCTTACATCGCCTATATGGGGCCGCTTTTCGGACTTCTTTCATTTTTACCCGCGATTCCACTTTATATAATGACGCAAGAGCCGTTTTGGGCGCTTGTTATTTTGCTTGGAAGTATGATTAATTTCTTTAATTTAATTCCTGTTTCGCCGCTAGATGGTGGGCGAATTATTTCAGTTGTCAGTACTAAAATTTGGGGAGCAGGCCTTATTTTATTACTTGGCTATTCAATTTACTTTAAAAGTATTTTGGGAGGATTTATTGTTATTATCGGTTGTATGGAATTATACAGAGTGATAAAGAGAGATGAGCCGATTAAGGAATTAGGGCATAAAATTGATGGAATGAAAGAATATGTTGCTAGGCTTGAAGAGGAATTAAAAGAAACTGGAGCTGTACATCGGACTATATACATGATGCATCATGAGATGAATGCATTAAGACAAAGAGAACGGGAAAAAGAGTTACAAATAGGTGAACTTCAAAAAATGGAAGTGTTAGAGTATCTTTTACCGAAGTTTGAACCGTTAGATTATGTTCCATATGAAGATGAAAAAGATGAGTATACTATTCACATAAGAGAAGTATTTGAAGCGTCAGAAAGAAAATTAAATGAATGGAAAACAGAAAAGGAACAACAAGAAAACTATTATAAAGTGGATACGAAAACGAAATGGACAGTATTTGCTTGTTATATCGGATTAATAGCTATACTTGGTTATACAGCTTATGAAGGTTATATTGTTTTACAGGAGCATTTGCCAAGACGAAATGTGTAGAAAAATATTGTCGAAATGATAGGAAGAATTAATACAGGAATTATATTTCTACGAGAGAATGTTACAAGTATAGTCATACATTGTAATATCTTTAGTAGAGAAGGAGTTCTGTATATGAAGAAATTGTTAAGTGTATTCGGGATTATTATCGTAATGATCATTGCGAGTTATAGTCTTATGAAAGTGCTGTTACATTATGCGAATAAGCCTGCTGAGGTAAATACAATAGCTCAAGTAGAAGATGTGCAAGAAGAGACAAACGTGCTAGATTTTATTCGAATGACACATGAAAGCTATAATAATTTCTTAAATTACGGTAAAGCAGAGAATTATACAGACGGGGATTGGAAGCAATTTAAGCAATGGTTTCAACAACAAGAACCATCTTTAAAAAATATACATACGGAAATAAAGAATGAAAAAATAAAACGCGATGTAAATAGAAGCTATGAAATTGTAAAAAAAGGTGTGGAACTTCAAAATATTGAGTATGTAGTGTATGCCCACCGTGTATATCATGACTTGGATATTATCGTAAATAAATATAGAGGTGAAACGAATATCTGGGGGTATACGGAGTTTGGCGATGGGAAAGATAGAAAGGTAATTGAACAAGCTATACAAACAAAATAATAAGCTAGCTAGAATTCTAGTTAGCTTATTTTCTTTTGTAAATGCAATGTTCATATATTATTCACAAAAACAACGTGTTAATAGTGATTAAAATCACAATCTGCATTATAAGATTCAGTTAAACTAAAAACAGTTAAGGAAATAGAGGAGTGGGATACAATGTTAAGTGCAAAAACAATTGAAATCGTAAAGTCAACAGTACCATTATTACAAGAAAAAGGCGTTGAAATTACAACGAGATTTTATCAAATTTTATTTTCAGAACATCCGGAGTTATTGAATATTTTTAACCATACGAATCAAAAAAAGGGAAGACAACAACAAGCGTTAGCGAATGCTGTTTATGCAGCTGCAACGTACATTGATAATTTAGAAGCAATTATTCCGGTTGTAAAACAAATTGGTCATAAGCATAGAAGTTTAGGTATTAAAGCTGAGCATTATCCGATTGTAGGTACATGTTTACTACGTGCCATTAAAGAGGTCGCAGGTGCACCTGATGAAGTTTTAAATGCATGGGGAGAAGCATATGGTGTCATTGCTGATGCATTTATTAGCATTGAAGCAGAGATGTATGAAGAAGCTGCACATAAAGAAGGTGGATGGAAAGACTTCCGCAACTTTGTGATTGTTAAAAAAGTGAAGGAAAGCGATGTTATTACGTCATTTTATTTGAAACCTGAAGATGGAGGGAAAGTTTCTTCATTCATCCCAGGTCAATATGTAACGGTTCAAATCAATATTGAAGGTGAGACATATACACATAATCGTCAATACAGTTTATCCGATGCACCTGGGAAAGAATATTATCGTATTAGTGTCAAGAAAGAAAAAGGTGTAGATACACCAGACGGTAAAGTATCTAATTACTTACATGAACATGTAAAAGAAGGAGATGTTTTACCAGTAAGTGCACCAGCGGGAGATTTCGTGTTAAATATGGATTTAACGTTACCAGTTGTACTAATTAGTGGTGGAGTAGGGATTACACCGATGATGAGTATGTTAAATACGTTAATTGAACAAGATTCAAAACGTAATGTATATTTTGTTCATGCAGCAATAAATAGTAATACACATGCAATGAAAGAACACGTTAAGGCAGTAGAAAATGAATATGAAAAAGTTAAAGCATATACTTGTTATTCTGCACCGACTGAAAAAGATTTAGAAATGAAGAACTTTGATAAAGAAGGTTTCGTTGAAAGCGAGTGGTTAAAAACTATTATTCCGACAACTGAAGCAGAATTTTATTTTTGTGGTCCAGTAGCATTTATGAAGCATATAAATGCTGCACTAACTGATTTAGGTGTGAAACAAGAGCATATTCATTATGAATTTTTCGGCCCAGCAACAAGCTTACAATAAGACGAATGAGAATAAACAAAAAAACGAGGTATTTATTTTACCTCGTTTTTTATTTGTTCTCGTAATAAACGGTTAACTGTTTCACGGCGTATGCCTATCAGTTGACCAATTTCAGTTTGTGTTAATATTTCATATATAGGAATGTCACCTAAATATAATGTGAACCATTCTTGTAAACGATGAAGACGTTCTTTCGGAGAGACGGTTGTCAATTGATCAATTCGTTGTTGCATCATTCTTAATTTAGATTGCAATTGCATAGCGATGTTGGCATATGATTCGGGATTTGCTTGAAGTCTCTCATACCATTCACTACTAGTGATCGGTTCAACTTCTGTTTTTATTAAAGCGATAGCTGTACCGTGATATTCTTTCGGTGAAATCAAAGAATGATGAGGTATTGTTTCACCTGGAACGATAATGTTGAATAAAAATGGTGTTCCGTCTTCCTCTAGCCGAACTACTTTTAATAAGCCTGTTTTTATAAAGTATAAAGGACCGTCCTCGCCTTGACGGAATAGTACATCTCCTTTGTGTAGAATCAATGTTAGCCCCCCATTAATATGTTTCTATTTCTTCTATTTTAGCGTATATGTATATAGACAATATGCTATTTCAACAGCAATTTCATTGACGAAATGTATGCTATTACAGTAGTATACTATTTAGTGTGTAATAGTACTAGCAATGAATACGCTGTAGGGGGTTTAGTATATTGTTAGATGCGATGAGAATGACGGATATGAGAATTCCGGCGAATGCTATCATTCATGTAGAAGAGATGAAAGGTGGAGTCGTTTTATCCGTTGAAGTAGACGGCCAAATTATTTATACGATGGCTTATGATGAAGAAACAGATAGTTATGCTGAATTATATGATCGAAATGATAAGAGGGCGTGCCAAGTACATGAAGACTTTATGGGATGGTCACTTCTTCACTAAAAAAGATGTCAATATGACATCTTTTTTTATTAAATCGATAGAATATACAAAGAAATGAAATATAAGGATAAAATTTGTAATAATTGATTTTGCATTGTTAGCACTCTGTAACTGCAAGTGAACTATTTTTTCGCTATCATAAAGATAACAGTCGCAGTTATAGGAGTGGTCAACTTGAAGAAAGTACATATTTCAAATTATATGTTATTATGTGTTTGTTTAATTTTATTTGTTCTCCTCGGAGGATTTTTATATTCATGTGTATAAGAAAAACGCATTCTAAAAAGAATACGTTATAAAAGGGAAATAATGATTAATCTAGTTCCAAGAATAATTAACGTAATACGTAATAAATTAATTACGGCGTTACCACTTAGTTTTGTATTAATATAAGCCCCGATTTTTCCGCCGATCCATGCACCAGGAATAAGGATTAATGCATAAATCCAGCTGACATTTCCAAGTGAGATGTGAGTTGCAGAACTTACAATTGCTGATAGAAATACGATGAACATTGAAGTTGCTACTGCAATATGTGCTGGGAATGCAAAAAGAAGCATCATTGCTGGAACAAGTAAGGCACCGCCACCAATTCCAAATAACCCAGATATAAACCCAACTATAAAGGCAATAAAGATAGCAAGAAACGGTGGGAATTGATAGTGTACAGTATTTCCATCATTATCTGTAAAAGAACGCTTAATTACAGACGTATTTGAGAGGGAAAGAGGTTTTAATTTGTCTCGAAGCATAAGTAGAATTGAGACGAATATAAGGAAAATCCCAAAGTATAAAGAAAATGTGTCTTGGTTTAAAAATTTATTTGCCCATGATCCGATAATACCACCAGGGCCGCTTCCGATAAATAAAATAAGTCCACTTTTATAATCTACTCGTTTATGCTTCATGTAAGTAAGGGTGGAAGATAGCCCTGTAAAAACGACTGTTACCATAGAAGTCCCTACTGCAAGTTGTGGTGATAAACTGTGTAATCCAATTAATAACGGAACAATAATAATTCCGCCTCCAAGCCCAACTAGGCTGCCGACTGTCCCGGCGATTAGTCCGATGAAAAGTAACATGATGTATTCCAAAATTGCCAACTCCTCTAAATAACTTATCCACCAATTATTATACACGCTTTTTAATGAGAAATAGGCTTGTTCACAAAAAAGTCGTCTTCCTAGAAAAATAAGGAAGACGACTTTTGATTAGAAAACAAAATGTAATAGATAGTAAAACAGAGCAGCTAAAGAAGCTGAAATAGGAAGTGTAATAACCCATGTAATTAACATACGTTTTGCAGTTCCCCATTTTACCCCTTTCACACGGTGAGAAGCACCAACCCCTAAAATAGAAGAAGAGATAACGTGCGTCGTACTAACCGGTAAGTGAATGAATGTTGCACCGAAAATAACAAGTGATGATGATAAATCGGCAGCTACACCATTTACAGGACGAATTTTCATAATTTGTCCACCGACAGTTTTAATAATTTTCCATCCACCGACAGAAGTACCAAGCCCCATTGCGATAGCACAAGATAATTGTACCCAGAACGGAATATCGCTAGAAGTATGATAGTTATTAGCCATAAGAGCCATCGTAATGATTCCCATTGCTTTTTGTGCATCATTCGTACCGTGTGTATAGGCTTGTAATGCTGCAGTGAAAATCTGGAATATACGGAAGTTTTTGTTCGTTTTCGTTAAGTTAAAGTTTTTAAAGACCACTTTAAAAATACTGTATACGATATAACCAATAACGAAAGCGATAATTGGTGAAATGATTAAAGCTTCAAGAATTTTAATGAATCCTTTAAGGTTTAATGAGCTAATACCAGCAGCAGCAATGGCTGCACCTGCGATTGAGCCAATAATTGCATGCGAAGAACTACTTGGGATACCGTAGTACCAAGTAATTAAGTTCCATGCTATCGCCGCAAGTAAAGCAGCTAAAATTACAAGAGAACCATTTTGTAAAGCAAATGGGTCAACGATATCTTTTGTAATCGTTTTTGCTACACCTGTAAATGTCATTGCACCTAAAAAGTTCATAATAGCTGCCATAATAATTGCATGTCTAGGCTTTAGAGCTTTCGTTGAAACAGCCGTTGCAATAGCGTTTGCTGTATCGTGAAATCCATTGATAAAGTCAAAAGCTAAAGCGCAAATGACTACTAAAACGGTCAGTATCAAGAGTGTATCCATGATCAAACTCCTTACGCATTCTTCATAATAATTGTTTCTAATACGTTTGCAACGCTTTGACAGCTATCAGCTACTTCTTCAAGCTCTTCGTAAATCTCTTTAAATTGAATAATCTTAATCGGATCTTTCTCACGAGAGAATAAGTGCTTAATCGCATGACGACGAATATCATCGCATTGTGATTCGTAATCCTTAATCTTAATCGCGTTCGTACGAATGTCGACTAACTTCTTTTTAGACAGTAGTTCAACAGAATTTGCAATTTCAATTGCACATTGATTAATTGCTTCTACGAATTTAATCATGTATTCATCAGCTTCTGTAATAGAATACATTTCGAACAGACCAGCACTGTGATCTAATCCGTCTAATACATCATCCATACTCATTGCAAGTTGTAGGATGTCCTCACGTTCAATCGGAGTAATAAACGCTTTGTTTAGCTCCATAATGATTTCGTGAATAAATGAGTCACCTTTTGACTCATACTCTTTCATGCGCATAGAAAACTCTTTTAAATCGCTAGCATTTTTAATTTTATACTCCACGAAAAATTGCGCGCCTTCTTTTAAATTTTCGGAAACATTCATTAACATTTCAGAAAATTTATCTTTTTTTGATTTAAAGACCATTATTGTTACCCCCACAAAAGTAATATATGTAAAATATATTGGCTAATCAATTCTAACAAAAAACTGTCGTTTTTTAAAACATTTTATCGAAAAGTTTACAAAAACTTAACATAACTCTCGTTGTTCTATTAATAATATTAATATCCAATAGTGAATATCTTACTTGTAGAATGTCCTTTTCTTGCAAAAAGTATGAATGTAAAAGAAAAGCTTTACACTATAGGAATGACTACGTTATTATAATAAATTTAAAAGGCGGTATATTCTTCCTTTTAAAAAGAAGAGTGTAAATAAATGAAGGAAGTGAACGAATGAAATTGAAGAACACTCATTTTAAAAAAATGCTTGAGTGGTTCAATAAGAGGAAGAAACTTCGTAATTCATTAATTGTATTGGGAAGTGTACTCGTTACTCTATTTATTGCTGTAAATATAATAATTTCCATTCAAGACATATCTGAATTAAAACAAGCTGTTCCACAACCGACTTTAATTTATGATGCAAATAATGAGGTCGCAACTAAATTAGCTTCTTCGAAAACAGAAGGCGTTAAAAGAAAAGATATTCCTGATATTATGGTTCAGGCAATTGTTGCAGTAGAAGATAAGGGATTTTTTAACCATCATGGTATTTATTATAGTGGAATTATAAGTGCAGTTTTTAAAAATATTACAGCAGGAGAAGTTGTAGCAGGGGGAAGTACAATTACACAGCAGCTCGCGAAGAATGTATTTCTGACACAAGATCGTACATTTTCTCGTAAAATAAAAGAATACTTTTTAACGAAAAAAATAGAACGTACTTATACAAAAGATGAAATTATTGAAATGTATATGAATCAAATTTATTTTGGGGAAGGTGCTTGGGGGATAAAGAGGGCAGCTAAATCTTATTTTGATAAAGAGGTAAAAGATTTATCAATTTCAGAAGCTGCAACGATCGCGGGCTTAATTAAAGCGCCGTCTGCGTATTCGCCTTATAAAAACTTTAATAAATCAATTGAACGACGTAATGTCGTATTAAGTTTAATGAAGGAACAAGGATATATTTCTGAAGAGCAATACAATAAAGAAAAAGAGTCAGGCCTTGTATTAAAACGTGGGGTTGATGATAAATATAAAGGTAAATACTCCCAATATGTAGACTATATAGTTAGAGAAGCGATGGATAAGTATGAATTAACACAAAATGAAATTTTAGCAGGTGGTTATCGTATTTATACTGAGCTGGATCCGAAAAAACAACAAGCTGTAGAAGATGTTGTGAATAATGATAGTTATTTCAAAGATAGTGGCTCAGATCAACTTATGCAAACGGGTGTAGTCCTTATAAATCCCAAAACAGGCGGTGTTCCAGCTTTAGTTGGGGGGAGAGGACCATATCAGTTTTTACAATTTAATCATGCTACGCAATTAAAAAGACAGCCAGGTTCAACATTAAAGCCTCTAGCTGTATATGTACCCGCTTTAGAACAAGGGTATGAGGTATACGATATATTAAAGGATGAACCATTTCATATTAAAGAATATGAACCTAAAAATAGTGATCAGGCTTTTCATGGTAATGTGACAATGTACGAAGCGGTAGCAAAGTCGTATAATGTTTCTGCTGTGTGGTTATTAGAACAAATAGGATTAGATAAAGGATTGAAATCTTTAGAGCGATTTGGTATTCCATTAGTACCAGAAGACCGTACGTATCCAATTGCTTTAGGTGGGATGCATGTAGGGACATCTCCATTTGTAATGGCCCAAGCATATAGTACATTCGCTAATGATGGGGTTCAAGTAGAGGCTCATGCAATTAGAGAAGTTCAAAATGCTGAAGGGGAAATAATAGGGAAATGGTATAAGAAAGAGACACGAGTGACGAGTGAGAAAATCGCTCAAAAGATGACGTATTTATTAAAAGGTGTTGTAGAAAAGGGAACAGGTGGAAAAGCGAAAGTTAATAATGTTGATACAGCAGGAAAGACAGGGACGACTCAACTTGTAAATGGTCCGAGCGTAGGAGCGAAGGACTCGTGGTTTGTAGGATACACACCAGATTTAGTAGGTGCGATTTGGGTGGGATATGACAAAACAGATAGCGAGCATTATGTGCCAGGTGGTAGTCAAATTACGACGACGATGTTCCGGGACATCATGAAAAAAGCAAATGCAAACCCAGCCCAAAAAGCGTTCCAATTGTCGTTAATATCTGAGGCTGACTATAAAAAACAATTGCAAACAATTGAAGAAGAAAAGAGAAGAAAAGAAGAAGAAAAGAGAAGGCAAGAAGAGGAACAACAAAGGAAAAAAGAACAGCAAGAGTGGTTTGATAAAGTGAAAGAGTGGATTCCATCATTATGGTGAAAAAAGAGGCGAATTTCATTATTCGCCTCTTTCTCATGTGAAAAATAAAGTGAGCTCATAATGAGTGAGATAAATGCTACTATTCATTAAGAGTAATGTTCGTAATGCCAAAAGATTGAGAATCGTATGTGACGATTATTGTTCCTTTACTAATCGGTTCGTAAGGTAATTCTTCTTCATAACTACCATTATTTTCATTATGGATAGACAGCGTGATTTCATCAATTCCTTTATTTGTATACTGATCTTTAATCGTTTCAGCAATTTGAAGTAGAGTTTCGTAGTTAGAAGCTTTCGTAATAAGCATTCCTTTTATAACTTTTTTTTCATTATTTGTGGAATTGGAATAAGGGATGTCGTTTTGTTTCGTATACAAAAGTTTGTATGGAACTGTTTTTCTCTCCGCTTTTGAAATAGTGGAATATTTTAGAGTTAAAAAAAATCCTACACATAAAATAATGCATACCATAAGAGCAATCCAAATGCGTATCAGTGACATAACTCTCATTTTTCATCCCTCTTTCATATCTTTGACTTCATTATTTATCATACAAAATGAGGATTAAGATAGAGTAAATTTGAGGTAAAGAAACGTAAAGAAGGAGCACTTATCCTCCCAAATAAGTGCTCCTTTTTATTAAAAGAGAGATTTAATAGACAATCAAAATCACATCTATTACTTATAAATGTGCTTAGTCCTCCCAAAATATTTTCGGAAATTGTGGTTAGTAAATTCGGAAGACAGATAGTGTCGCAGTTGTATCGCCCGCAGGTCCTTGAGCGCCTTGAGGCCCTTGAGGCCCTTGAGGCCCTTGAGCACCAGTAGTCCCCGTAGTTCCTCCATCTAGGCAACCAGATCCATATTGAACTAGAATAGCTTGACCAAGAGCTTGAAGAAGTCTAACAAATTCTGTAAGTTCTGACTTAGGGATGTTAATATGGCTACATGCTCTTACTTCGCAACAATCATTACCATAAAATACTTTTCCTTTATTTTTATTGTTCATCTTTTCATTCTTTTCTTTCATAGAATCATTAGTCATTACTATATATTAAAATGAAATTTATACTAAATTCGTGATGGACAAACTACCATTTCTAAAAAAATAAGAAATTGGCCCACCTAGAAAGAAATAAGTAAGATATAGAGAAAGGTTTATATAATGTAAAGAAGAAAAGTGCAACATAAAAAACTACATGCTAATTGTTGGGAGTGTTTAACAATTGGCATGTAGTTCGTGGATTAGTCCTTTATTTACATTGATTTAATTTTTCAAGGGTTGTTTTAGGTAAGATTGGAATTGAAATAGTGAAAGTTGTACCATCTTCATTACTAGTCATTTTTAATGTGCCGTTATGATTTTGGATGATTTTTTTTGTTACTGACAAGCCTAGTCCTGTTCCCGAATCCTTCGTTGAGAAGAATGGATCAAAGATATATTCTTGAATAGCTGGAGGAATACCAATTCCATTATCTGTGAAAGTAATCCGAACGAAGTTATCAAGGCGATAACTAGTGATTTGAATAGAAAGAGGTTTGTCGCCTTGAGCATCGACGGCATTTTGAAATAGATTTAAAAACACTTGAACAAGTTCATGTCGATCAATATTGACTAAAATATCATCTAATTCATTAGAGAAGTTATAATCAATTGAAATGTTATGCAAGGAGACTTCACTAGCTAGTAACTGTTGAATATAGTCACGTAAAAATGTATTGATCGGAAACGGTTCTCTTGTAAATTCCCGTGTTTTTGAAACAGCTAAAAATTTTGTAATAATATTATTTGCACGATCTAATTCAGGGATAAGCAAGTTTTTAAATAACTCTTGATTTGATGTAGAAACGCTTTCTTGTAAAAATTGTAAGTATCCTCGTACTGTTGTAAGAGGATTTCGTACTTCGTGTGCAATTCCAGCTGCGATTCGCCCTGCTAACGAAAACTTCTCTGCATCACGTTCTGTATTTAAATAATGAAAGACACTAATAACTCTAAAAATCTCACCGTTATAATCACGAATAATTCGGTTATTTATAATACCGTAATTTTTGTCTAAAACTTCTTCATTATATATTTCTGTTCCCGTTCTTAATGTTTCAATTGCTTTAATTTTTTCTTCCGGCAAGTTTAGTAATTGTTGAATTGGTTTTCCAATAATATCATTGCGTATTACACCGAAATCATCTGCGGCAACTTGATTACATAAAGTAATATTCCCTTTACTATCGACAAAGGTTACATGATGTGAAAAGGCATCAAAAATATGAACAAAGTGTTTTTCAAGTTGTTCAAATAAAAATAATGAATCACAAGTAAGTTGAAAATTAGCTTCTTTATTTTCTTTTGGTATTTCTTGAATGGAATGAGTTGTTCTGGTTTTCTTTATTCGTAAACCAATATGTGGATTTTTGTATGTGAAATGATGTGGTAATTGATTCACAAGTTCTTCATAAAAACGTACTTTATTTTCTAGTTCTTCAATTCGTTTTTCATGAGATACAGTAGCATCGTTTGGAAGCATAAATAAATAACCCCTCATTTTAAAAATTCTTCCATATAGTATATCATATTTTTATAAGGATACTCTTAAAGAAAAGGCTACATAATGCAAAGTGTTTGGAAAGTGAATAGAAGATGAAGTTAAAAAGGGAGGGATATATGTGCTGTTCATTGGAGTGACAGGATGGGGAGATCATAATTCTTTATACATAGATTCCTATGAAAATAGAAATAAATTACGAACATATAGCGAGTATTTTCCTATTGTGGAAGTGGATAGTTCATTTTACGCGATGCAACCTGCACGAAATTATATAAAATGGGCAATGGAAACGCCGAAAGATTTTTCTTTTGTCGTAAAAGCGTATCAAGGAATGACAGGACATATGAAAGGTGAAATTCCTTTTTCTACGTTCGATGAGATGTTTGATTTGTATAAACAGTCTATTCTTCCTTTATTAGAAGCTGATAAATTAAAAACAATTTTATTTCAATATCCACCATGGTTTGATTGCAAAAAGAAAAATGTAGATTTTCTTCGATATACGAAAGAAAAAATGGAAGGTTTACCATGTGCAATAGAATTTCGAAATCAAACATGGTTTTATCCAGAAATGAGAGATAAGACGTTACAGTTTCTAGAACAGGAGAAATGGGTTCATACAATTTGTGATGAACCACAGGCTGGGATAGGTTCTGTGCCACTCGTGTTAGAGGTTACGAATTCAGACATGGCATTAATACGTTTTCACGGTCGAAATGTTCATGGTTGGCTTGATAAAGGGGAAAATTGGAGAGCGGTTCGCTGTTTATATCGCTACAACAATAAAGAACTGGAAGAATGGGTTGAACGACTAGAGCAATTAAAAAAGAAAACAAAGGATATATACGTACTGTTTAACAACAATTCAGGTGGGGATGCAGCAGATAATGCGAAACAGCTTATGAAAATGATGAACATTACATATGGTGAGCCGAAGCCGGAGCAATTAAATTTTTTTGAATGATAATAAACAAGAAAGGCACTGTACAAACAGGGGGAATGTACAGTGCCTTTCTATATGAAAAAGAGGGGTAACAATGTTACTGAGCGTTTGGTTGATTCATCAATTGTTGGCTTCATAATAAATGATAATGGTTATCATTATCATTGTCAATGGTTTTTCTAAAAATATATAAAAAACTTTGTATATTTTAAATAGAGATAAAAAAAGAACAGCGATTAATGCTGTTCTTTTCCGTTGACAAATTGTTGTAAATCAAAAGGAGTTATCGCCTGGATAAATTCTTTTGAGATAAGTGTTTGAACGAGAGTGCTCTCAGAGATAGAAGCACCTGTTTTCTTTTCATAAGCTTGTTTTAATAAATCAAGTTTTTCAGCCGTTTCTTTTGGTAATTCAATTGTAAGTGTGTTCATAATTTCTCCCCCTTAGTATTAGAGTACCACTACAGTATAGGAGAGACAAGAAAAGAGAATATGAAATATAAAAAAGGTTACCAAATTTTCAAATGGTAACCTTTTTTATGTATAAGAGTTATTAAGCAATACCGATATACTTTAAAGTTTTTGATGGAGTACTGTGATCAAAGAAGTGTTGTAAAAATGCAATATCAACACCTGATTTGTATGCACAATAACCCCAAGTTTTTCGAAGTGTATGTGAGCTAATCCCTTCTAATCCAACTTCTTTTGCAGCTTTGTTTAAAATGTACCATGCATGTTGTCTCGTAATAGATTTTGTTCCTTTTTGAGATTTTAACAATGGTTCATTACGTTTCCAAGTTTTACGTTCTTTCATGTAGTCTTCGATTGCGTGCTGTAAGTCTTCATTTACAGCAAACCATTTATGTTTCTTCACTTTTTCATTGTAAAATAAAATGGAATGGCGAACATTTTCATTTTCATCGATTACATCACTAACTTTTAATTGTAAGATTTCACTTACTTTTAAGCCAGAATTTACAGCTAATACGAATAATAAGCCATCACGTTTCGAAGATTGTAAAAGTATATTTTTGATAGTTTCTAATTGTTTTTCATTTTGAATAGGTTGTCCTGCTTGTTTCATTTCACGCACTCTCCTCTTTTATATGTGTAAAGGAAAGGATTAACTTGTTTCTTACTATAAAGGGAGAGTGTGAATTTCATGTGAACTCCTAGTGAAATTAAGACAAATTATTTGACTTCTTTTACTTTTTGTAAATTGAAATAGAATACAACACTGTTAGTCGTATTATACACACCGTATTCGGCATGATGGAGGTCTAAAATGTTTTTTACAATAGATAATCCGAGACCAGTACCTCCAGTGTGACGGCTACGTGATGCATCTAGACGATAGAAGCGATCCCAAATTTTTTCAAGACTTTCTTCAGGGATAGGGTTTCCTGTATTTTCGATTTCGACTTTTACGGTATCTTCTGCCTCTATAATAGAGACTTGTATTTTTTCTCCATCTGGCGTATAACGGATTGCATTACTTAGTAAGTTCACAACTACTTGCTCAATGCGACTGCGATTTGCTTTAACAAGTATAGAAGGGTCTGCATCGATGTTCACTTGTAAATGTTTTTCTTCCATGCTAAATAATAATTTTGTGTAGACTTGTTGCGTTAATTCACCGATTGAGAACGTCGTCATATCTAGTTTGTAAGTACCAGATTCCAACTTTGCTAATTCTAACATTTCAACAATCAGCCTGTTCATATTTTCTGTTTCTTCTAAAATAACATCAGTATAATACGAAGTATCCTTACTAACACCATCTTTAATTCCTTCTGCAAAACTTCTAATTACACTCAGTGGTGTTTTTAATTCGTGTGACACGCCAGAAATGAATTCTTTTCTTGTTTTTTCCAATTGACGTTCACGTTCAATATCTTGTTGTAACTTTGTATTAGCGACATTTAATCGATCGATTCGATCTTTTAAATTTACAGATAATGTATTGATACTGCCAGAAAGCCCGCCAATTTCATCGTCAGCTGTAACAGGTAATTTCTCGCTGAAATCAAAATTAGCCATTTTTTTTGTAACACGATTTATTTTAATTAATGGCTTAACAATGATTTTTGAGTAGTAGAAGGATAACAAAATAATAACGAGAAACACGATAATTAAGGCATAAACATAATAATCTTTTAAAACGAGCATCGCTTCATTAACAGGCTGCAAAGATGCTATCGCAAAAGCGTATTCTGTAATCCTTCCATTTTCTATAATCGGTTTTACAAAGATACTATTTTTTATATTTTCTCCACCATCTAATATAAAAGTACTTAATTGGTTCGAGTTAGAAGTGCCCTCTCTAATCATATCTGCGAAATATTGAACGGCTTGTAATGTTTCAATATCATTTGCAAGACGAACCTCAGCTTTGGATGGGAGCTGTAACTTAGTTATAACACCTGTAAAGACGATTCGAGTTGTAGATTTGTATCGGCTTGCAAGTCTGTTCTTAGAAGGGTTACCATTAATTGACTGAAAATCCGAATAGAAATGTTCGTTCTGCCATTGATTATAATTCGTTCCTAATTTTTGTGGTGTGATTATATTATTCTCTTGTACGACTCCATCAACATTGATTATTACATCTTTTTTTAAACCTAAATTTTCGAATTTATTATATTCTTCTGGTGTTAAAAGATTATTGAGTGGAATGGAATACTGTTTATTATTGTTGGGATTAAATACATCGATATAGTAATTGTTATCACTTTTAATAATACCGTTAGAATCCAAAAACTGCATATCTGCATTTGTTTTATCATGAAATTCTTGTTTTAGTTTTCTAACCTGCTCATAACTTTTATCACTTTTATCATAATTATCTACGAATTTTTCAAAAGCAGTTTGGACTGTTTTTACTTTCTTATTAATATAAAATTTCTCTAAAAATAGAGATTGTCCTAGGAAAAAAAGTAGGAATATGATTGTAAATAAAGTGGATGTTAATAAAAATAGTTTAAAGACGATACTTCTGTTTTTCACTGCGTCACCTCTTATGAGAAATACTGTAAATGATTTCTTTATCCCGCCTTAACAGGTAATAAGACTCCTACTTCAAAATTCGGCAAATACAAGGGAGTTAGGCGGGAGATCAACTGCCCGTAAAATCCTGATTGGTTCAACTAATAATCAATGGGGAATGGGAAAAATCCCCACTGATTAAAGTTTCACTTTATTATAACAAACGTTACAAGAAAGTAGAGGGGAGAAATCTGTCTCTTTATAAAATAGTTATCTATAAAAAGTCACATAAAAAGAACTCGCCAGACGTATGACAAGTTCTTTAGTGTATTATTGTTGAATTGCTGCATCTAAAGCGATTTCAATCATTTCGTTAAATGTAGTTTGACGCTCTTCAGATGTTGTTTCTTCGCCAGTGAAGATGTGATCGCTAACTGTTAATACAGATAATGCATTTACACCGTATTTCGCTGCTAATGTGTAAAGAGCAGTTGTTTCCATTTCTACTGCTAATACACCGTAATCTCCAAGTTTTTTAACCATGTCCATGCTTTCACGATAAAACACATCTGCTGTTAAAACGTTACCGACACGAACGTGTAATCCTTTTTCAGTTCCAGCATCGTAAGCTTTCTTTAAAAGATCAAAGTTTGCAGCTGGTGCAAAATCAAATCCTGGGAATGTTAAACGGTTCATATTAGAATCAGTACAAGCCGTCATTGCGATAATAACATCACGAACTTTTACATCTTTTTGAATTGCACCGCAAGTTCCAACGCGAATTAAATTTTTAACTCCGTAGCTTTGGATTAATTCGTTTACATAAATAGAAATAGAAGGAACACCCATACCTGTACCTTGAACAGATACACGTTTTCCTTTATAAGTTCCAGTGAAACCTAACATACCACGTACGTTATTATAGCAAGTAACATCCTCTAGAAATGTTTCAGCGATATATTTTGCACGTAATGGATCACCAGGTAATAGAATAGATTCAGCGATTTCGCCTTGTTTTGCTTCGATATGTACACTCATGAAAAGTCCTCCTTATAATGTATTGATAGAAATCAATATCATTTGCATTATACACTACGAATCCTTTCAATTAAAATCTTTTTATTATTTGTAATATGTGCAAAATAGGAGGATTTCATAAATCATAATCTAGAATATATACCTTAAGAAGTTTTGTATGAACAGAGACAATAAAAATGGTAGGTGATGTTTTGAAAAATCTTGTCATTGGACTTATTGCGTTAGTACTTATTGTGGCAGGAGGATTTTACATAAAAAAATATCAAGAAAACGAAGAGACTGTAGGAGATGTTCAGGAAGTAAAGTGGGATGTGTCAAATGGAAAGGGAAATGAGAAAGTAGATATTGTATTTCAGTTGTTAAACAAAAAGAATAATGAAATTCGTGGTGTAAATGATCAAATTCGGGCAGTGATTGTAGATGGACAGTTAAAACACATACAACAAATTAAACCTACATTTGCAGGGAACGGGTCATATAAGTTATCTTCCAAAATAGCGAAAGACGAAGAATATACAATATTTTTATACGAAGATAAAAATAAGTCCGTAGAGTCATTCGCTAGGAAAGATTTTGGTAGAACGAAAGAGGAGAACAATAAGAAAAAAGTGAAATTTCCAATCGACAGTGTACTTACAAAAAAAATAGGAGAGTATGAAGTTTCTCTTTTATTTGGCGCATTACATCCGAATGAACCAGTTACGTTAACATTTCAGTTTCAAGCGAAAAAGGGTGAAAAATTGAAATTACATTCAGAGAGAGGAGAAGTAGAGTCACTCTATATCGTGGATGAAACGAAGGAGAACTTTTTATACGCTATGCCTGTAGATACGGATGAGCAATTACAATACCGGATTACATTTCCTGCCGAGGGCACGTATAAAATGTGGGGGAATTTCTATATAAATGGTAAGAAGTATGAAAAAGAATTTATTGTACAAGTTCAAAAAAGAAAAAACAGCTAAGAATTTAGCTGTTTTTTCTTTTTCCTATTAATTTTGTTACAGAGAGCATTGTAATTGGTAAAGAATGATTCTTCCTAAATGCTAAATATTTACCGCTCCATGCTGGTTTATATTTTTCTTTAAAATGTCGTAATCCGCTGAAACTATACGTATAACGAACGTTATTAAAGATTGCAGCAGCCACTCGTTCAGACCAGAAAGACTGTGTGGATAAACCAACATTTGAAAGTGGTGCCATACCAATATTAAAGGAGTGGTACTCATTTTCTTTTGCCCATTGGAATAAGTGGATGAAAATTGCGTCCATAATGCCGCTAGGCGCATCTGGATAATATCGCATTAAATCGACAGATAATGATCCGTTTTGATATACGGGCATGAATGTTGTGAATGCAATAATTTTTCCATCCGCATCAGATAATGTTGCGATAGGAGCGCGACTAATATATTCACGATCGAAGTATCCGAGTGAAAAACCTTTCTCTTTTTTTCCACCAAGCCATGCATCTGAAACTTTTCTTAACTCTTCATATAATTCGTCGGAGAAAGGTGGCTCATGAATAGAGAATGTATAGCCTTCTCTTTCAAAACGGTTGAAAGTAGCTCGCATGCCAGCACGTTTCTTTCCTGTTATTGTAAAGGTATTTAAATCAACAACAGCTTCTTCACCGAGCTTAAAGAAGTTATAACCAAAATCGTGATATAAACTCATCCATTTACTTTCAATTTGGTAGAATACACAAATGTATCCAAATCGATCAGCCTCAGCTAAAAACTCTTGCAATACAGTACGATAGGAGGAAGGGTCACCAATTGGATCACCTAGTACAATAAGTCGTTTTCCAGTTATTGAGAAGAGAATGAGTGCTTTTCCATCACTACTGAAAAAGAACTGCTTATCTCCTAAAAAACCTAAATGACTAAGTACATTTCCACCATGTTCATCTAAGAAGTTTTGTAATCTTTTATCATTAGCTGGTTGCCCGGGAAATTCATTTCGATAACGATTTGCAATGAGTGAACCAATTAGTAAAAAAGTAGGAACAAAAAAGGCAGCTGCTAATGCACTTCGTTTCACTTGTGTAATATTACGAACGACAAAATCAGGTTTGAAAGCTTCCTTTGCACCTGCAAATAAAATACCTAAGTTTTTATATAAATATAACGTTACAAGTAGGAATATAAAAACTTTTACGATATCGGAAAGTGAGACTTCCATTTTCTCACGTACAAACCTTTTACGAAGCATATACAATACAGCGAGTACGATTAATAAAATAAACGTTTCTTCAACATCAATTCCTTTTAGTGTATTAAAAATAGCCGCTCCAATTAAAGAAACAATCGTCATATAATAAGAACGTTTTGTTCCGTAATATATCCCCCGTGAAAGAATGAGTAGGAGAATACCGAATGTTAGTGATAAGCTAAAAGAAAATTGAATAAGGTGTTTTGGAGCTAGAATATGTAAGGCGTGTGCCCGATTTATACTTGTCGGTAGAATGGTTGATAAAATAACCATTAAGCCAGCAAATACTGTTAAAGCAGCAGATGCCCAAGAACCTAACTTTCCTAGAAAGTCACGCTGCAAGGTCCATATAACACCAGTTGTCTCTAATGCAGGCGCAATAAAAGGTTTATCTTCAAACTTTTTAATGGCTACTCCTGTCATTTCAAAAGCTGCAAAAATGAGACCAAGGCAGAATGGTAAGATGTAATAGACGAGACGATATAATAACATAGCAGGGAGTAAAACACCTGTATCGATGCCGTATTGCCCAAGCCCAGTTAAGAAGACAAGGTCAAATGATCCAAGGCCACCAGGAACAAGACTAACGACACCAGCTAAAGCAGCAATGACATATACGCCTAAAAACTTTTGGAATTCGATTTCAATGCCAAATAATAATAATATGACGTACATAACAATACCAGCAGATACCCATTCGACTAATGAAACTAATGAGTATAAAACGGTTGGGTTCTTCTCCTCTTCTTCTTGTCCCTCTGTTTGCGTCGCTTTTCTATTTTTTAATTTAGAAAACCCGATATATATAGGAACGAAAAGAGCAAAGAAGATAAGAACAGGCCATAGCCATGGTTTTTCATGCAAAATAAATCTCGTGTCTAATATTCCGATAAGACCAAGAAATGAAAGAATGGCTAATCCATTAATAAAGGCAGTTGTCATCCAAGCGATACTTTTAATAAGTTTTCCATTTTCTTTTATGTATGGACGATAAAGCATTGTGCGTACGCCGGCTCCAACGAGACCACCAAACCCGATAAATCCATTTAAAGTATTAGCAATCCACGAGATACGGAAAATCTTTTGGACAGGAATATCAGCTTTTAAGTAACGAAGCATAACATAGTCATAAAAGAACATTGTTGATACAGCGAATGCACCAAGTGTAATTGCTAAAAAGACTCCTCCAGTTGGAATGTTTTTAATTGTATCAATCGCTTCTAAAAAAGAAATGCCCGCTAATTCTTTTTTTGCTTGAAAGAATACAATTGTTAATACAACAAATGGGAAGATAATTTTCCCGATTTGTAAGAAACGTTTCCATGAAAACGACATAAATACAACTCTCCTTGTGTAAGAAAACTGAGACAATAATATTATTATGACAAACTTCAAGAAAAATAAAAAGGTAAATTCCTGTATAGGGGAGCTATTTTTTATATAGGTATATTTAAAAGAATATTTTGTTTATCAGAAAATTAAGTTAGAATAAGATAAAAGAAGGAGGAGGGGGGAGTATATGATTATAAAAGGTTATGTAGGATATGAGTTAGAAAAAGCGAAACCTAATACATCAGAGGATTTTTTTAACAGATCTGAAGTGACATATATATTAAATGATAAAGAGAAAACTTTTTCGGTTTTATACGTTCGATATTTTGAAGAAGTTTTACAAGAAATTACTCCTTTTGAAGGAAATCCAGTGTATAAAGTAGAAGAACAAAACATATATTTGCGCGATATTGTAGCGATATGTTGTTTAGTGAAAGATAGGGAGCTTCGTGCGCAAAAACGTTTGTATTTAAATAATATGGAAGAATTTCAACAATATTTTGATGAAGGAACGGTGTTGAAAGTACAAGAAATATTGGCTGAATTACATAAAAATAAAAGAGTAGAAATAGTGTGAAATGGCAAAGGAGAGAGAAAAATGTCTAATTTGATGGTTGAAAATCAAACAGAACAAGTTTCTATATTTTTAGAAGATGCTATTCATTTAATAACCAATTATGTAAATTATCATACGTTGCCTTCTTTATTAGAGGAGACACCGGCAGGGAACGAGCAATATTATAAAGGGTTATTAGCATCAATGAGACGACTTCTCGTTTTTTGCGAAGAAGGACATGATGCATGTTTTGTTTTGTTGAATAGTCAGCCATTTCGAAAAACAGCAGCTGAAAAAATTTTATATAAGATTTACCATCAAGTAATTGCAGAGTTTTTTTCACCGAAGAGTGATTATTGGTATGAAAATAGTCGGTCTGCATATACCGGAAAAAATTCTATCGTTTTTCAACAAACACCACCTGCATCATTGGGGCAAGTGATGAAGAGTTTAGAAGGTAAATTTCAATTGATGCGTGAAGAACTAGAATATTATGAGACGGATTATCAGACAAAGATGTTACACAAATATTGATTGCGGAAAAGAAGCTAAGGTGACTTAGCTTCTTTTCCTTTTGTACAGTTATATAAGGGATTTTCATTGAATATAGTTAAGTGGATAGCATTAGGGAGGTGCAACATGAATCAGCAAGGTGTATTTACAGATTACTTTCATGAAGTAGAAAATTGGTGTGAAAGTGTTCTTCACGTATTAGATAGCCGCGCAATGGAAGTGTATGATGTCCATATGCTTGCTTATAAAATTCAGACGTTGTTAGAGCGTATGAAAGAGCATGAGTATGAAACAGATGCAGAGTTTATGTATGAAATAAGTGATGATGTAGAACACATTCAGCATCACTTGCAGGAAGTATTTATGCAAGAAGAAGAGGAATATGAATTATATGAAAGAGGGGATAGCGAACGAGCTGTTCCAATTGGAGGACATACACTCCCGCCATTACCTTATCCGTATAGTGCGTTAGAACCGTATATTTCTAAAGAAATTATGATGTTACACCATGATAAACATCATCGGAGTTACGTGGAAGGGTTAAATAAAGCAGAGAAGATGATGGAAGAAGCGAGAAAAACAAATCAATTTGATTTAATTAAGCATTGGGAAAGAGAAGCGGCTTTTCATGGGTCAGGTCATTACTTACACACGATATTTTGGAATAACATGAAAAAAGACGGTGGTGGAAGTCCAAGAGGTGCTTTTTCACAACAAATCGAACAAGATTTTGGGAGCTTTTTACGTTTCCAAAAACATTTTACAGAAGCGGCCTCTAAAGTAGAAGGTTCAGGCTGGGCAATTCTCGTTTGGGTGCCCCGGTCTGGAAGGTTAGAAATTTTGCAAAGTACACTTCATCAATTATTTACACAATGGGATACGATACCACTCCTTGTACTAGATGTCTGGGAACATGCGTATTATTTACAATACCAAAATCGAAAAGATGAATATATTAAAAACTGGTGGAATGTTGTAAATTGGCCTGATGTAGAAAAAAGGTTTGAAACTGCGAAACAAATTGAATGGACACCATATTAGACGCAAATTCTCTGCGTCTTTTTTAATGGAAGCAGAAGGAAGATTTCGTTCATATTTTAAAAGGCCAAGCATACACTTGTACAAAAAGTGCCAAAAGGACGTGGGGGGAAATATGAGACGAATTTGTGTAATCATTACGCTTCTTATTATGTACGCAAGCGTTATGCCAATTCCTACATATGCAAAGATGAACAGCAATGTCAGTGCTCGAAATGCTGTATTAATGGAGCAACAGTCTGGTCGTGTATTATACGGAAAAGCAGAACATGAACCTCAAAAAATTGCTAGTATAACAAAAATTATGACTGCCTTGTTAGCTGCTGAATCAGGGAAGATGAAAGAAATGGTGTCAGTTAGCAATGAAGCGGTGAGGGTGGAAGGATCAGCAATCTATTTAAAGCCTGGACAAAAAGTGAAGTTAGAAGATTTAGTATACGGACTCATGCTTAGATCTGGTAATGACGCAGCGCAAGTAATTGCTGAAAGTGTGGGTGGGAGTATAGATGGATTCGTATATTTAATGAATGAAAAGGCGAAAGAAATTGGAATGAAAGATACTCACTTTTCAAACCCTCATGGTTTAGATGGAGATGGATCACATTATTCGTCGGCTTACGATATGGCGTTATTAACGAAGTATGCAATGGGAAACGAGTCATTTAAAAAAATCTTTGGAACAAAAACGTATAAATCCGATTCTTGGGATTACCCGTGGAAAAATAAACATAAGTTGGTAACGTCTTATTATGAATTTGCAACAGGAGGAAAAACAGGCTTTACGAAGAAAGCAGGAAGAACGCTTGTTACAACGGCATCAAAAGATGGACTAGATTTAATTGTCGTAACTTTGAGTGCTTCTAGTGATTGGGATGATCATATGAATCTATTTGACAAAGGATTCGAACGTTTCAAGCAAACGAAAGTTTTAGGACAAGGAGCAATTGCTGAAATAAATGAAAAGAAGTATGCCAACCATGTTTATACGAAAAATAGTTTTTCCGTGCCGTTAACTGAAGAGGAAAGAAAGAACGTGTTATTAAAAGTTGAACTGGATAAAAGTATAACGCTTGAGGATGGAGTAAAGGTTGGAAAGACAGATGTTTATGTTGGCAATGAGAAAGTTGGAGAACGGAATTTATTTTATAGTAAACGGAAGTTAGTAGCTACAACGGGACTTTACTGGAATAATGTGAAAGAAATTTTTTCTTACATGATAGGTGTTGGGAACGATGGTTAATCTCGTATGGGTAGCGATGGCTGTCATTGGGATTGTATACGCCATGATAAATGGAACGATGGAAGAAGTGAATAAGGCTGTATTTGACGGAGCAAAAGATGCAGTAACGATTTGTATAGGACTTATTAGTGTTTTAGTATTTTGGCTTGGTTTAATGAAAATTGCAGAGGAAGCCGGATTGTTAAAAAAATTAGTTTCACTTTTTATGCCGATAGTAAAAAGGTTGTTTCCAGAAATACCAAAGGACCATCCGTCCATGGGATTTATTCTATCAAATATGATGGCAAACTTTTTTGGTCTAGGTAATGCAGCAACCCCTCTTGGTATTAAAGCGATGGAACAACTAAAAGAGTTAAATGGAGGAAAGGATTCGGCGAGCCGTTCTATGGTGACGTTTCTAGCATTAAATACATCAGCTATTACATTAATTCCTACGACAGTCATTTCAATTCGAATGACGTATGAATCAGCCAATCCTACTGAAATTGTTGGGGTAACATTTATTGCACAAGTACTTTCTATGATTGGAGCGATTTGGATTGACCGCTATTTTTACCGAAGAAGGAGTAGAAAGGGGCGGAAAAAATGAGTATTGTAAATACAATTTCCTTATGGGTAATCCCTTGTGTAATTGGTTTTATCCTTTTATATGGCACGATAAAGAAAGTGCCGACGTATGAATCGTTTGTTGAGGGAGGAAAAGAAGGGATTCAAATTGCAATTTCCATTTTACCGTTTATGGTTGGAATGCTTGTTTCTATTTCTATATTCCGATCTTCAGGTGCGCTAGATGCAATGATATCAGTAATGAAGCCAATGCTAGATTTAATTCATGTTCCAGCAGAAATCGTTCCATTAGCACTAATACGCCCTATTTCAGGTTCTGCTGGTCTAAGTATTACGACTGATTTAATTGCCACATATGGGCCAGACTCATTCATTGGGAGATTAGCTTCTACGATGCAAGGGAGTACAGATACGACTTTTTATATTTTAACAGTATACTTCGGAGCTGTTGGTATTAGAAAAATGGGAGATGCATTAAAAGTAGGTCTTTTTGCAGATTTAATCGGAATTATTTGCTCGATTGTCTTTGTTTCCCTATTGTTTCAGTAAAGCTATTCATTTTTTATGCTATTTCGCGTATAATACGTATACGACCACTATTAAGGTGTAGCTTAATAGTGGTTTTTTTATGTGGTATTTTTGACAAAATGATGAACTTTTATTGTGAGAAATATGAAAAATATGGACAATAATAAAGGATAAAAACATGATTTGACCTTTATATGTTTAATATCATCGCTATGTTGTTTAAGTGAGATGGAGCGAATAACCGTAAAGCGTATGCGGTTGCCAAGTCTTTCTAATGTAAGGTAAGATAAATTCGAGGTGAAAAAAAGAAATGGAACGATTACAAAAAGTGATTGCGCAAGCAGGTATTGCATCGAGAAGAAAGGCTGAGGAATTAATTCAGCAAGGAAAAGTGAAAGTTAACGGAAAAATAGTGAAAGAGTTAGGAACAAAAGTAACTCCTCAAGATAAAGTAGAAGTAAATAACATCCCTCTTGAAAAAGAAGAACCTGTTTATTTTTTACTATATAAACCAACTGGTGTAATTTCAAGTGTATCAGATGATAAAGGTAGAAGTGTTGTAACAGACTTTTTCCCTGAAATTACACAACGTTTATTCCCAATCGGACGTCTAGATTATGATACGTCAGGAGTATTATTAATGACAAACGACGGGGACTTCGCAAATATATTAATGCATCCTAAATATAAAGTTGAAAAAACGTATGTTGCAAAAATAAAAGGCCCATTAACAGGTGAGAAAATTCGCATGTTAGAACGCGGTGTTGCACTAGAAGACGGTAAAACAGCACCAGCACATGTGAAAATTATTTCTTGGGACAAGCGTAAAGAAATGGCTATTGTACAATTAACAATTCATGAAGGACGTAACCGTCAAGTACGTCGTATGTTTGAAGCGTTAGACTGTAAAGTAGTGAAATTAAAACGTGAACGTTATGCTTTCTTAGAAGTAGGAAGCCTGCGACCTGGTGATGCGAGAGAATTGACACCACATGAGGTGAAACAATTACGCGCGCTTGCTTCTACAAAGCCAAGATAAGCTATAGAGTTAAAAATTCACCAGTGGAGTGCTCTGCTGGTGATTTATTCAATACAACATTTACAGAAGATAATACATAACATTTACCGAGGAGAGGAGAGGTAATATGAAGAAAAATCGCTTATTATTTCGCGTTATTATTCTACTCATTTTATGTGGTGCTGTAGGATTTACCCTTTATCAAGGATTCTTTGCTAATAAAGAGAAAATGCAAATCGGAAAAGAAGCACCTAACTTTGTTGTGACGGATTTAGAAGGGAAGAAAATTGAACTAAAAGATTTAAAGGGAAAAGGTGTATTTTTAAACTTTTGGGGTACGTGGTGTAAACCTTGTGAAAAAGAAATGCCTTATATGAATGAATTATATCCAAAGTATAAAGAAAAAGGCGTTGAAATCATAGCGTTAGATGCAGATGAAACGGATATTGCAGTAAAGAACTTTGTGAACCAATATGGTTTGAAATTCCCAGTTGCTATTGATAAAGGACAAAAGATTATAGGAACATATGGAGTAGGTCCATTACCGACAAGCTTTTTGATTGATAAAGATGGAAAAGTAGTGGAGCAAATTATAGGTGAACAAACGAAAGAACAGTTAGAAGGGTATTTAAAGAAAATTACTCCGTAATAAAGAAAGCCTTTACATAAGAGGTGCGTGTCTATAGTGCCTCCGGTTTAAAAATTCTGAGTATTGCGGTAACTTGAGGTTAGAATATACAATAGTACATATAGAGACAGGGCGGTGAGAGTGTTGAAAGAAATTAAATGTGAATGTGGACATGTTAATCCGATAGGAACCGTTTTTTGTGAAGCTTGCGGGAAACCATTTGAAAGCAATGAAAATGCAAAACTATTGGATATGCGCTATGAGGGGAGTGCACGGAGATCTCTCACGCAAACAAAAACGATAGTCGATAAAATTTGGAGCTTTTTCTCTTCTGTAAAAGTGGGTGTATGGCTAATCGTAATAACTTTAGCTGCATCAGCGATAGGAACTATTTTTCCGCAAGAAATGTACATAACTCCAGGGATTGCACCAGCTGAATATTATAAACAAGAATACGGATTTTTAGGGCAATTATACTATCAATTAGGATTTAATAATTTATACGGTTCATGGTGGTATATGATTTTGATTGCTTCTATCGGTATTTCACTTGTGATATGTAGTTTAGACCGCGTTATTCCACTTTATAAAGCTTTAAAAAAGCAAGGCGTAAAAAGACATCCTAGCTTTTTAAAGAGACAGAGATTATATGGGACTGGTACACCGAAAGATGGTGACCTGGAAAGAGTGCAAAAGAATTTAAAGAAAAGAAACTATAACGTGAAAGTGGAAGACGGAAACGTTTTAGCAGAAAAGGGACGCTTCTCGCGTTGGGGTCCATATGTAAATCATATCGGTCTTATTATCTTTTTATTCGGTGCGATGCTTCGTTTTTTACCGAGTATGTACGTAGACGAAGCACTTTGGTTACGTGATGGTGAAACGAAAGAAATACCAGGGACGGATGGACAATACTACTTAAAAAACGAGAAATTTATAAAAGAAGTTTATGATAAAAGTAAGGACAAGGAAGTTTTTGAGGAAGCGATTGATCGTGTAGGCGATAAAATGATTGCGAAAAACTTCCAAACGAATGCTGTATTATATAAAGCTGTGGGCGAAAATATAGCAGGGCAAAAACCAAAGTTGGAAAAAGTAAAAGAAGCGGAAATTCGAGTAAATGAACCACTGAAATTTGATCAATTTGCAGTGTATCAAGTGGATTATAAAGAAAGTGAATTTAAAAGTATGTCCTTCAACTTGCAAAATAAAGAAAATAATCAAAAATGGGGACCGATTAAAGTAGATTTAACGAATCCTAAGGAAAAATATGATTTAGGAAATGGTTATTCTCTAGAACTATTAAGCTATTTTCCTGATTTTTATTTTGATGAGAATGGAAAACCAAATACAAAAACGAAATTACCGAACAATCCTGCATTTGTATTTAAAATGTTTACACCTGAAACACCAGATGGTGAAGTGAGTTTTGTTGGTATTCAGCAAAATATAGAACCTGATGGAAACAACAAATATAAAATGTCCTTTGCAGGTGTGGAAATGCAAAATGCGACAGCGCTTACTGTAAGAAAAGATTTAACGCTTTGGATTCTCGGTGTTGGAGGATTTATATTTATGGTCGGTGTGATTCAAGGTATGTATTGGAATCATCGCCGTATTTGGATACAACGCGTTAATGATGAATGGTGGATTGCAGGGCATACGAATAAAAATTGGTTCGGTTTAAAGAAAGATATTGAGAGAGTACTAGAAGGTACAGCAATTCCGCAGCCAAGCGATAAAGTAGTCGATAAAAAAATTAGTTAAGGTGGGGAAACGATATGGTGCAAATAAGTAGTAACTTTCTCTTTACCGCATTTATTTTATATTTAATTGCGACTCTATTTTTTGGTGGAGCCATTAAAGAAAAGGGTCATAAATGGGCAAATGTAGGAATAACAATTACAATTTTAGGGTTTATAGCACAAACAGTATATTTTGTTACAAGGTGGATCGCATCAGGGCATGCACCAGTTAGTAACTTTTTTGAATTCGGTACATTTTTCGGCATGATGCTTGTAGGAGCATTTATTGTAATGTATTTTATGTACCGTGTAAGTATAATTGGACTATTTGCATTACCAGTTGCGCTTTTATTAATTGCCTATGCAAGTATGTTTCCGAGGGAAATATCTCCGCTTATTCCATCTTTAAAAAGTAATTGGTTACATATTCACGTGACGACTGCAGCAGCAGGACAAGCAATTTTAGCGATTAGTTTTATTACGGGCGTTATGTATTTATTAAAAAATGTAGATCAATCAACGAGAAGTAAACGGACATTTTGGCTAGAGACGGTAGTATTTACACTTGTTTGTACAGTTGGATTTATTGGAGTAACAACGGTATTTTCTAGTATGAAATATGAAGCGAAGTTTCAATGGGTTGATAAAAATGAACAGCAACTGGAAATGAAGTACAATCTTCCGGCTTTAGTTGGACCGCATGAAGGGAAGTTACTGACAGAAAATAAATTAGAACCGGCAGTTGAAGTTCCAGCGATTGTAAATGCGAAGAAATTAAATACTGTTATTTGGTCAGTGTTAGTTGGAACATTACTTTATATTGTATTAAGACTTGTTTTACGGAAGCGAGTATCGGCAGCACTTCAGCCGTTAGTAAAGAATACGAATAGTGATTTACTAGATGAAATCGGATATCGATCTATTGCAATTGGATTCCCAGTTTTCACATTAGGAGCGTTAATTTTTGCAATGATTTGGGCTCAAATAGCGTGGACGCGTTTTTGGGGCTGGGATCCGAAAGAGGTTTGGGCACTTATAACGTGGCTCTTTTATGCTGCAGTACTACATTTACGATTATCTAAAGGGTGGCATGGAGAGAAATCAGCTTGGCTTGCAGTAATTGGTTTTGCAATTATTATGTTTAACTTTATTGTAGTAAACTTAATTATTGCCGGTTTACATTCATATGCATAGAGAAATAAAATAGGAGAGTGCATGTCACTTTCCTATTTTATTTTTGTCAACTTTTCTTCTTTTTTGAGAAAAACATGACAAAGTAGCGGTTGATTTTGTAAAATGATGTCGAGGACATTATATACTGTTCAAAAAAAATACATAGTTTTGGAAAAAAATTGAACAAAATTTATTATTCTTGTGAAGCATAATATGGGAAGTGAAACATTTAGAAGATTGCTTAAATAAACGAGAATAGCGCAACATAATAGTAAAGAAGGGTAGGTGTGAACCGCTGAAGTGAGAGTACGCAGCGGGTAGAGATGGAAAATGAATCAAGAATTTTAATTGTAGATGATGAGGATCGTATTCGTCGTTTATTGAAAATGTACTTAGAAAGAGAACAATACACAATTGAAGAAGCAGATAATGGTGATACAGCTTTAGAAATGGCGTTACAAAATGATTACGATTTAATCTTATTAGATCTTATGATGCCTGGTAAAGATGGCATTGAAGTATGTAAAGGGGTTCGTGAGAAGAAAGCGACACCAATTATTATGCTGACAGCAAAAGGTGAAGAAGTAAATAGAGTACAAGGATTTGAAGTTGGAACAGATGATTATATTGTAAAGCCATTTAGTCCACGTGAGGTCGTGCTACGTGTGAAAGCGGTATTACGTCGTGCTGTACCAACAACATTCTTTACACAAGATACAACGACAAAAGATGTTACTGTATTCCCGCACTTAACAATTGACAACGATGCACACCGTGTTACTGCAGATGGTAATGAAGTAAACTTAACGCCGAAAGAATATGAGTTACTATTATTTTTAGCGAAAGCTCCTGATAAAGTATTCGATCGTGAGCAACTGTTAAAAGAAGTATGGCAATATGAATTCTTCGGAGATTTACGTACAGTTGATACACATGTAAAGCGTTTACGTGAGAAGTTAAGCAAAAAATCACCAGATGCAGCGAAAATGATTGTTACTGTTTGGGGTGTAGGTTACAAATTTGAGGTTGTGAACGACTGATGCTTTGGAGAAGTGTAGTAGGGAAGTTATGGATGACCATATTACTTCTCGTTTCGTTTGTTCTTGGATTTGTTGCGATTTTACTTTCACAGTTTTTTAGAACGTATTATGTTGATATGAGTGAAGCTAGGCTTCAAAAAGTCGCAACAAGTGTTTCAGAGTTAATTGAAGAAGGTGCCGATGTAAAAACGATTGAGAATATCGCTTACAAATTCTCTGATCCACTTTCAAGGATTATTATTGTAGAAGATGGTAAAGAAATCTCTTCTTCACCGAAACAAGAAGGCTTAGTCACTCTTACAATGGATGACTTAAAAGAAGATAAAGAATTAGCGGCTGTGTTTACAGACAAAAAAGAAATTAAGAATAACATTAGAAAAGCCTCTAATAGTAGAAAGAATAAAAATACTGAAAATGATATTATGATTGTCGGAAAACCAGTGCAATCAAAAAATCAAAGTGCAGTGTTTGTGTACGAATCTTTACAAGTGCCGATACAAGGTATGGAAAGAACGACTGATTTTATATTCTTATCAGCAGGGATTGCGATTATATTAACAACTTTCTTTGCATTCTTCTTATCTACTCGAATTACAGCACCACTTCGTAAAATGCGTGAGGTTGCTTTTGAAGTGTCGCGTGGGAAGTTTGATGCGAAAGCCCCTATGGTATCTCAGGACGAGATTGGTGAGCTTGCAACGGCCTTAAATCAAATGGGGAAACAGTTGAAGTTTAATATGAATGCCCTGCAGCAAGAGAAAGAACAGTTAGCAAGTATTTTGAGTAGTATGGCAGATGGGGTTATTACATTAAATCAAGAAGGGGAAGTTGTAGTAATCAATCCACCGGCTGAACATTTCTTACAAGTTTGGCAAGAAGAAAAAGAGATAGAGCTCAGTAAAAAACTGCCTTCTGAACTTGTTGAACTATTCCATCTCGTTGTAGAAAGCGAACAACAACAAGTTGTTGAAATTAATTTACAAAAAGGGAACTATGTAGTTCTTATGACGCCGCTCTACAATCAAACGAAAATTCGCGGGGCTGTAGCAGTACTGCGAGATATGACGGAAGAACGTCGTCTTGAAAAGATGCGTCAAGACTTTATTGCGAATGTATCGCATGAACTTCGTACACCGATGGTCATGCTGCAAGGGTATAGTGAAGCAATTTTAGATGATATTGTGCAAACGAAAGAAGAAATTAATGAGTTTGTTCAAATCATTTATGATGAATCCGTTCGTTTAGGTAAACTTGTAAATGAATTATTAGATTTAGCACGCATGGAAAGTGGTAATGTAGAGTTACATATAGGTGAAGTGGACATACATCCGTTTGTTGAAAAAATTGGTCGTAAATTCCAAGGGATTGCAAAGGATAAAGAAGTTGAACTAACAATTGATTTCAAAAATCCAATTGAACAATACCCGTTTGATGCAGATCGTATGGAACAAGTATTGACGAATTTAATTGATAACGCAATACGTCATACGAACGCAGGCGGACATGTAACACTTGTAATTGATACGAAAAATAATGGTCTCATTTTTGAAGTACAAGATTCGGGCGTTGGTATTCCAGAAGAAGATATTCCATTTTTATTTGATCGTTTCTATAAAGCTGATAAAGCAAGAACACGTGGGAAAAAAGGTGGAACAGGACTCGGGCTTGCGATTGCGAAAAATATTGTTCAAGGCCATGATGGTAAAATTTCTGTATCAAGTGTTGTTGGAGAAGGAACTGCATTCTCTGTCTATTTACCGAATCGTATAATTTAGATATACGTTTTTAAAGTTGATAATGAATAAAGTTCTGCTGTTTTTTATTTTTTTGTAAACTCAATTAAATAAAGAATGGTAGAACTTTTTTCTATGTTGCTCGAATAAAGAATAACAAGAGAGGTGCTGTGAAGAAATGAAATTATATACAAAAACAGGAGATAAAGGAACGACAAGTGTAATAGGTGGTAGGGTTGATAAAGATGATATCCGTGTGGAAGCGTATGGAACAATAGACGAGGCGAATTCTCATATCGGATATGCAATGACTAAACTACAAGGCGGGCCTTTCGGAGATATTTACAATGAACTTGAAACGATTCAACATGAACTATTTGATTGCGGGGGAGACTTGGCGATAGTAGGTGAGAAGATACCTTATAAAGTAAAAATTGAAATGGTCGAAAACTTAGAAAGTAGGATTGATTCGTATATAGAAGAAGCACCGCCGCTAGAGCGCTTTATTTTACCAGGTGGAAGCGAGTCGGCAGCTGCTATTCATATTGCACGTACAGTTGTAAGGCGAGCAGAACGATGTATCGTGTCCTTACAAAAAGAAGGAAAAATAAATGAAGTTGTTCTAAAGTATGTAAATAGATTATCTGACTATTTATTTGCAGTAGCTAGAGTAATAAACGCTCGATTACAAGTAAAAGATGTAGAGTATAATCGCAGTGCAATCGTTTTTCGTGATAAGAAAGAGAAGGAAGTGGAGTGATTCACTTTCTTTTTTGTATACTTTTTTCTGTAATATACCAAAATAGAGAAGGTATGGTGGTAATTAGAAAACGGAGGATGTATATGAAAGTTTTAAAATACGGCGTTATGTTATTGACAGTACTGTTTTTATCTCAATTACATGTGTACGCAGAGGGAAATCAATGGGCATGGCCTGTTGAAGGACAGATAAGTGATTATTTTGGGACAAGACACGGAAAACACTACGGTATAGATATAGCGGCACCGATCGGCACGCCTGTGTCAGCTATTCAAGAAGGGAAGGTAACAAAGTCTTATTATTCAAGTAGTTATGGAAACGTTATATTTATTAAACATGGAGAATATGAGGCTGTGTATGCACATTTAAATAAGAGATATGTAGTTCAAGGGGATTATATTTCAAAAGGAGAAAAAATTGGAGAAGTAGGGAACACGGGAGAATCGCGAGGTGCACACTTACATCTAGAACTTCATCAAGGAAGATGGACGATGGCGAAAAAGAATGCGATGAACCCATTGCTTGTTTTAAGTGAACAAAGAAATGAAGTTGTTTCTTCATCATTATATGTCGTACAAAAAGGGGATACTTTAGTTAGTATTGCACGGAAATTTAGTATGACACTTAAGGAAATTAAAGAAAAAAATGGATTGCAGCAAGAGCTAATTTATCCTAATCAACAATTATATGTTAAGTAAAGGCAACGTCTCAAAAATTAAACTTTGAATATTCTTAAATAAGGTTCAATGTAAATGAAATTATATGGGCGCTTCTCCTAGAAGTATTGAGTGAATTAGAGTATCTATATTTAAAAGAAAACCGTCCCAAAATTTATTTTGGGACGGTTTCTTTTACCAAAAAATAAAGACACATATAAATCCAGAAATAGCTAAATAGCTATATAAGTAAAAAACTTTTGTTCTTGTTTTCTCTTTTGTTCGAAACAGTACGATAGTCGGTTCAATTAAACCGATTGTCAAACAAAGTAGGCCAAGAAGCATACAACCAATCGAAATAGAATACAGAGCGATTTGTGGTGCTTGAAATGGAATCATCCATTTTAATAAAAATGCAATAAGTGCAGTGTAACAAATGCTACCGATGTATTTATTCAGTGGTGTATTAGAACGAAAGCCAGGAAGTTTTTTTAAGAAAGAGCGGGAAACAACTTCTGTTTGTAAAGATGTATGCTCTTCAATAATTTTTTGAGCTTCTTTTCCTTTTTGAAAAAGAGATAAGATCCAATTTCGCTCACCCTGAAAAATAAATTGAGAAGTTGTCAAATAGTGATCAATCTTCACTTTACTCCAACTCTTCCACGGATGACGCTCACACAATTTTAATTTACTTTCTGTTTTCTTATCATACTGATAAATACTGATGCCATCTTCATCGAAAGTAGCATAGTATGTCTCGTTTGAGAATGTACCTAAATCAATTGGGCAGTAGAAAAGTAATTCTTTTTTTAAGTAAAAGTATTCTTTTCTTAAGTTTTTTTTCATTGCTTCTCGAATAGAATGTCTCTTTTCTTTTTTCATGACATTTCCTCCATAACTCAGAAAATGTTCTTATCTTAACAATTCAATATCTTATCACTTTTAATTATATATGACTAGGTAATTCAAAAGAGAAATGCCGAATAATAAAAAATATGGATTGTATTGTAAAATATTTCGCAATTCATTTGTTGTTACGAAAAATAAATAACTAATTTTAAATAAGTTACAATTTTTTAGTTCACAATGTTATGAGGTTGTTGTATAATGAAGGGGAAAATAGAATATCGGTCTATCTTCGGGGCAGGGTGAAAATCCCGACCGGCGGTGATGAACTATTTATGATTTTGTTCTAAGCCCGCGAGCCGTTAAGGCAGGATTTGGTGTGATTCCAAAGCCGACAGTATAGTCTGGATGGGAGAAGATGGAGGTTCAAGCGTTCAAAAAAGATATGGATTTGAACGTCTGTTTGATGTGCCTTAAATTCTCCCTTTGTGTAAAACACAAAGGGTTTTTTCGTTCTATGAAAAAATAGGCATAGCAGAACCTTTCCACTTTCCATGAGATGATCGATGGAAAAGGAGAGAGAAAGATGAAACAAAAAAACAGTGTAGTGCAGATGGTGAGTGTAGCGATGCTAAGTAGTATTGCATATTTACTAATGATGTTGGATTTCCCGTTCCCAGGGCTTCCGCCATTTTTGAAAATTGATTTTAGTGATGTACCAGCTCTAATTGCAGCAATTATCTTTGGACCAGTAGCAGGAGTGATTGTAGAGGCGATAAAGAACATTTTACATTACGGGATTCAGGGAAGTTTAACAGGAGTACCAGTTGGAGAAATTGCAAACTTTATTGCAGGATGTTTATTTATTGGACCAGCAGCTTTCTTATTTAGAAAGTATCGTACTGTGAAGAGTTTAACGACAGGATTAATGCTAGGGACAATTACAATGGCACTTATTATGAGTGTATTAAACTACATCATCATATTCCCGGCTTACACTTGGTTTTTAAATTCACCGGCTATGTCTAGCGAAGCTATCAGAACAACGGTTGTAACGGCAATCTTACCATTTAATTTAATTAAAGGAATTGTTGTAACAATTGTATTTGTAGCATTATTCTCACGCCTGAAAGTATGGGTGTTTGCAAAAATGAAAAATGCATAATATATATTAAAACCATTAGTAGTGTGGAACTACTAATGGTTTTTTATTAAGGAAAATAAAATTTAGATACAAAAAACGCCCCTCATCAATATGAGGGGCGTTTTTTGAAGTTAATAAAAGACTATTCGAATTTTAAAGCGTCTCCGTCGAATGATTCGTCAGCAACTTTAATTGAGTCAGTTGGACAGCCTTCGAATGCATCCATCATATCTTCAATTAATACATCTGGAATTTCAACGATACCTTGGTTATCGTCTAATGTTACAAATGCAATACCTTCATCATCATAGTCATAAATGTCTGGTGCAGCAGCGCCACAAGCACCACATGCAATACAAGTATCTTTATCAACGATTGTATATTTTGCCATCTTTTTTCCCTCCTGATAATATGTATGTGAAAAGCTCGCCATAAAAATTATAACCTTATTGTAAAACGGTTTGTGAAACTTTTCAACATAAAATTATAATGATAATGCTTATCAATTAGAGTGTCAACTTATTTTTGAATTATTTCATAAGATTTTCAAAATACGTAAATGTGATTTCGTTTGATACAATAGAATATATACAAGTATATAGTTCTTATATGATAAGTTTAATGAGCGACAGTAGAAAGTGTAATTGTACTGAAAAGAATGAAGTTAAGATTGGAAGGTGGAAGCGGTCATGCAAATACAATATACTTTGTTGCATTGTTTAAAACAATTGAATGGTGAAAGAACCGTTTCTTCTATTTATTATTTACTAAAGGGCAAACGTTCTTCGCAAACTTTACAAGATGGAAATATGTTCCGGATTTCTTTTTTATTCGGAATATATAAATCATTAAATAGAAATGACTATGATGGTGAAGTTGTAAAGTTGTTGCAAGCGGATTTTATTCAAGAAATACATGAAAATACATATGTGTTAACACCTACGGGTAAAATGCAGTTACATAAATGGGAGGAAGTTTATGCTTTTCCAGCACATTTGCATGGTTTACATTATGGTGAATTAGGTGAAACATTTTGGAAAAGATTATCATTGATTATTCAAACCATATCAAATTTACAACAGAATAATACGAAGTTTATCCCAATTCAACAAGATACAGAAATAATGATGTGGGTAAAACGTTTTCTAACAGGAAGGCCATATAAAAGAAGTGAGTTGGCGAGGAAACTATGGACGGAAGTACATAATCTTTTGGAAAAGAGTAATGCGATAGAAGCGACGATTGTAACATATCGACTAACGGGCTATGAACGTATTGGTTGTACATTGCAACAATTAGCAGAAATTACGAAACAAGATATATTCAGGGTGTATTTTTTATTTTGGGGTACAATGCATTTCTTTATACAAGAAGTTCGTGATAAAGAAAATGAATTTCCACTATTAGCTGAAATTATATCTTATCCAAATGAGAGAGCTGAATTATTTAGTTTATCCACGAAAAAAACATATAATTTTTGGAGACAAGGGCGTTCTTTAGAAGAAATAGCGACGATTCGGAATTTAAAGGTTGCAACGATAGAAGATCATTTTGTTGAAATTGCTTTGCGAGAAAAAGATTTTTCTATTGAAATGTTTATGGAAAAAGAAAAGATAGACAAAGTAATAAAAGTAATTGAAGCATTACAAACGCGGAAGTTACGTGTTTTGAAACAAGCTGTTGGAGAAGATATCTCTTATTTTGAAGTTCGTCTTGTATTAGCGCGGATGGAGGGTGTAAATGAAACTTGAAGAATATTTATATAAGTGGTTTGGATATTCTGAATTTCGTCCAGGTCAAAAAGGAGTTATTACAGATTTATTAGAAGGAAAAGATGTGATAGCAATGCTTCCGACTGGAAGAGGGAAATCTATGTGCTATCAGTTTCCGGGGCTTATGCGAGAAGGAACAGTGCTTGTTGTATCACCGTTATTATCTTTAATGGAAGATCAAGTGACACAATTAAAGTATGTTGTGAAAAACCGAGTGATAGCATTTAATAGTTTTCGGACATTAAATGAAAAAAGGGAAGCGATGAAAAAATTATCTTCATATAAATTTATTTTTGTTTCACCAGAGATGTTACAGTCGGAGTTATTAATTAGGGAATTGAAGAAAATTCATATTTCATTATTTGTTGTTGATGAGGCTCATTGTATTTCTCAATGGGGTTATGATTTTAGACCGGACTATAAGAAACTAAATGTAGTTATTGAAAATATTGGTTCTCCTACAGTATTAGCATTGACAGCCACAGCGACAAAAGGGGTACTACAAGATATCGCAGACAGTTTAAATTTAAAGGGTGCCGCGGAACATGTATACTCTATTGACCGTCCTAATATTGCGATGGAGGTGCAATTTGTAGAGACGATAGAAGAAAAGAAAGAGGCGCTTTTGGAGCAGGTGATGTATTTACAAGGGCCGGGAATTGTATATTGTTCAAGTAGAGCGTGGACAGAAAGGTTAACGGAATACTTGAGAGGAAAAGGTGTTACTGGTGTAGCTTTTTATCATGGTGGTATGGAACATGAAGAGCGTATGTTAATTCAACAACAGTTTATGAACGATCAATTGCAGCTTGTAATATGTACAAGTGCATTTGGTATGGGGGTAAATAAGGCGAATACGCAATATATTATTCATTTTCATTATCCAACTAATATAGCTTCTTACTTACAAGAAATCGGAAGAGCTGGAAGAGATGGCGAACCGAGTATAGCTATTTTATTGTGTAGTCCGTTGGATCATGATTTACCAATTTCAATCATTGAGGATGAATTGCCAAGTAAGTCGCAAATACAATTTTTATTTTCTTTACTACAAGAAAGAATGTTTCAAACGAAAGAATTACCAATAGAAGATGTAGAAGAAATTTGTTATAATGCAGCAAGATTTAATGAGCAATATTGGCGTTTCGTTCGTTATCATCTCGAACAGGTTGGAATTATACAACAACGAAGATTATTATTAGAGAGTTTGTCAGATGAAATTATGAACCGATTAATAGCTGAAGTAGAAATAAGGTTGCGTAATAAATATAGTGAGCTAGAAAATATGAAGTCATGGATACGAGTTAAAGGATGTAGACGTGAATATGTGTTGCAACAGTTCGGTTATAGGAAAGAGAAAGAGTTAAATAATTGCTGTGATTATTGTGGTATTACAAAAGAAGATTATAAAAAAAGACGAGCGCAACAATCGGATTTCGACTATAATTGGGAAACAGAGTTACAAAAGCTTTTCGGCCTAGAAAAGATGGGGGAATGATGAACATTCAAAGGCATAATGTTGAAGATATGAGTCCGCAGGAAATAAGGCTGAATCTATATATAACACAGTTAATTATTATCGGTATTGGCTGTTTACTAGCATATATATTATTTCAAGATGTAAAAGAAGTGTTTAATTTATGGAGATGGGAACCAGTATCTATACTTATTATAGGTGGTTTGTTAGCGATTGGTATTGTGTTATTAGATTATGTTGCAATGCGAGTGTTTCCAGAGTCTTGGTTTGATGATGGTGGTATTAACGATAAGATGTTTCGAGGAATGTCGGTTCTGCATTTACTCATTATTACGTTCGTAATCGGTTTTGCAGAAGAATTTTTATTTAGAGGTGTAGTGCAGACTCATTTTGGAATTGTAATTGCGAGTTTCGTATTTGCAGTGTTACATATTCGTTATATAACAAAGCCATTTTTGTTTTGTTTCGTCTGTTTCATTAGTTTTGTCTTTGGTTATGTATTTGAATGGACAGGGAATTTGTTTATAACAATCTTTGCACACTTTCTTGTTGATTTTATAATGGGACTCCAATTAAGAAAATAAATGGAAGGTGGTGGTGAACAACATGAGGAAACGAATTCCTGATTTTGAAGAGGAATTAGAAGTTGAGCGAGTAGAAGAAAAAGAAAGTTTACCGCCGCGTAGTGAAATTCATAGAAATAAAGAGAAAAAACAAAAGTTTAAAATAAATCATATTTTCGTCCGGGTTTTAACATTTCTATTCATTCTGCTGCCGATTAGTATTTTGTGGTATACGGATAAATATATTCAGGTGAAGGGCGATAGTAATAATGCCGGGAAAAGTGCGTTTGAAGTAATCTTCTTTGATTCAGCTAAATCTGAGTCGCAGAAACAGTCTGAAAAAGCGATAACGCATACTGTGAAAGAGGGAGAAACTTTAGAAAGTATAGCGAAGCAATATTTTTCAGATGAAAATGGGGTTGAAGTAATTAAAAAGTATAATAACTTGCAAGAAGATGAAGTGAGTGCAGGTCAAGAATTAAAAATTCCGATAAAAGATAAGTCCACAAAGCAAGAGAGCTAGTGAATTAGGCGAACGCAGTTTGTTATAAAAGCCTAGGGTTATCTTTATGATGAGGGGAGTAAAAAATATGATATGGATTATATTATTCAGTACTCTCATAGGAATGGGGATTTTATTACTTCTTGTGATGTATAAAGAAGCGATGCGTAATACAGTGTTGGAACATACTTTAGTATTTAAAGAATTTCCGAAAAGTTTTCAAAAAGTAAATGTGTTTTTTATTTCTGATATTCATAGAAGAGTCATTTCGAATTTGTTAATTGAACAAGTAAAAGGAAAAGTAGATCTCGTAATTATCGGAGGAGATTTAGCCGAGAAAGGAGTCTCTTTATCAAAAATCTCTGCCAATATTCAAAAGTTAAGAGAGATAGCTCCTGTATATTTTGTGTGGGGAAACAATGATTATGAGATAGAATATCATGAATTAGATGCTTTATTATTAGAAAATAACGTAAAAGTTTTAGATAATACAAGAGTGGTATTTGAGTCTGAATTAGGCGAGAAAATTTGTTTGCTCGGTATAGATGATGTTGGATTGCACCGTGATCGTTTAGATTTGGCATTGGCGGATTGTAAAGAAGATGGTTTTCGTATCTTAGTTAGTCACAACCCTGATATAATAAAAAAGATGTCTGGAAATGAACAGATTTCACTTGTATTAAGTGGACATACGCATGGAGGACAAATCCGATTATTCCCATCTAAAAAATATTTAAAAGGTGGCGTATATAACCATTTGAATACGATTCTCTTTGTTAGTAATGGGTACGGAACAACATTGATACCACTTCGTTTCCGAGCGCCTGCTCAAACACATATTATTACATTGTGCGGAGGGAAATGATGCCAACTCTTAGTGGAAAATATAATATAAAAGCTGTTTCAAATATAATTGGAGTTCAGCCGAGTACGCTTCGCGCATGGGAAAGACGATATCAAATTATTTCCCCAAAGCGGAATCAAGCTGGGCATCGTTTATATACAGAAGAGCATATTCAAATTTTAAAATGGTTAATGGAAAAAGTTTCTTCCGGTATGATGATTGGACAAGCAGTTCAGTTATTAGAAGAGAATCGTTTGCAGAGTACAGTTCAAAAAGAGATACATTTCGATAAAGAAGTTGTTTTAGTGGACGATTTGCTACAAGCTTTGTTAAAATTTGATGAAATTACAATTGCTGCATTATTAAACGAAGCTTTTAGTATATATTCAACAGAAAAGGTTGTTGCCAGTATCGTTCTTCGAGTGACAGACAAATTATTAACGTCAAAAAATAATAATGAGATTTCAATGGTGCAATTTCAATATGCACTATCATTTTTACAAACGCGTCTAGGGATGGTGTATCACAATGCCTCAATGTTTTCTTCTTTACACAAAGTTATTGTGTTAGAAAAGAATGCATTGAAAGGATTTATTTTTTCAACTTATTTACGCTTAAAAGGATATGAGGCGATATATATTAGGACAAGCTTAGCTGAAGATGGTATGTTGTCAGCGGTAGAGGAAATACAGCCGAAATATGTATTTGTATCTTTTGCTGACGAACTAGAAATGAAAAAGACGATGAACTTTATAAATGTATTACAAGAAAAAAGGGAATCTCTTTCTGTTGGATTTATCGGAAAGCTAGGCGTTCTAAACCAGTTGGACATTGAAACAATCTTAATTGGTGATACGAAAGAAGAATGGGATGAATGGTTAAAAATGTCGGAATAGTTGTTCGAAAAGAACCATCTATTTTCTATTTCATATAATAAAAATTAGATGCATTGGTTACGTAGGGAGGGTATGAGATGAGGCTGGAACGATTAAATTACAATAAGATAAAAATTTTTCTAACATTTGATGATTTATCTGAACGAGGATTAACGAAAGAAGATTTATGGAGAAATGCGCCGAAAGTACAGCAATTATTTCGTGATATGATGCAAGAAGCAAATAAGGAATTAGGATTTGAAGCAGATGGTCCGATTGCAGTTGAAGTGTTTTCTCTACAAGCACAAGGGATGGTTGTAATTGTAACGAAAGAAAATCAAGAAATTGATACGGATGATGAGTTCCGTGACGAGTTTATTGAAATGCAAGTGACTCTAGATGAAAGTGAACATATATTATATGAGTTTGCTACGCTAGATGACATAATTAACCTGTCGAATCGCTTATATAACCTTGGTGTAACTGGCGGAAAGCTATATACGTGGGATGAGCGCTTCTATCTTTGGGTGGAAGAAGAGGAACAAATTCAATTGTTAAAAGCGGATTTTATAGCTATTTTAGCGGAATACGGCAATCCGTCTACAGCAACTATTTATCGCATCATGGAGTACGGTAAAGAATTAATGGATTTTAAAGCAATAGAACAAATACACAATTACTTTGTGAAAAAACAAAACCTCAGCTAATACAACATAGCTGAGGTTTTGTTTTTATTTGGATAAGGGAAGGGATGATAGTAAATACGCGAACATACTTTTTGAAAATAAAATATGCAGTTTTATGGGAGCGTCGCTGAGGAAAATAAAAAATATTTAAATATTTAAGTATTTTACTTTTCTAAAAGTAATAAAAGGACTATAATAATAGTGAAAACGCTTGCAACAGAAAATAGTTTGTATATATTTGTTAGCGTTTTCTATTGCATTCCAAATTTAAGGGTGTATACTAGGCAATGAAGGTTTACTAAACAAGTGAAATTACAGGGGGTTTACTTACTATGGTAGCCGAAAAGGGAACTCAAACAAAAACACAACAACAAAGGGAACAACATTTTGAACTATTGAATTCAACACAAATTGTTATTAGTGAAGCGTTAGAAAAATTGGGTTATCCAAACGAAGTATATGAATTATTAAAAGAACCAATTCGTATGATGACAGTGAAAATACCAGTTCGTATGGATGACGGGACTGTTAAAATATTTACAGGATATCGTGCACAACATAATGATGCTGTTGGTCCAACGAAAGGTGGAATTCGCTTCCATCCGAATGTAACAGAAAATGAAGTGAAAGCACTTTCAATCTGGATGAGTTTAAAATGTGGTATTGTTGATTTACCATATGGTGGAGGTAAGGGTGGAATTATCTGTGATCCACGTGAAATGTCATTCCGTGAGTTAGAAAGATTAAGCCGCGGTTATGTACGAGCAATTAGCCAAATCGTAGGTCCGACGAAAGATATTCCAGCTCCAGATGTATTCACAAACTCTCAAATTATGGCATGGATGATGGATGAGTATAGCCGTATTGATGAATTTAATTCACCAGGATTTATTACAGGTAAACCGCTTGTATTAGGTGGATCACATGGACGTGAAACAGCAACTGCGAAAGGTGTAACAATTTGTATTCGCGAAGCTGCGAAAAAACGTGGCATTGATATTAAGGGTGCACGCGTTGTTGTTCAAGGGTTCGGTAATGCTGGTAGCTTCTTAGCTAAATTTATGCATGATGCAGGTGCGAAAGTTATTGCAATCTCAGATGCTTACGGCGCTTTACATGATCCAAACGGATTAGATATTGATTATTTATTAGACCGTCGTGATAGCTTCGGTACAGTAACAAAGCTATTTAACAATACAATTTCAAACAAAGAATTGTTAGAGCTTGATTGCGATATTTTAGTTCCAGCTGCAATTGAGAACCAAATTACAGAAGAAAATGCTAATGATATTAAAGCGAAAATCGTTGTTGAAGCTGCAAATGGTCCAACAACATTAGAAGCGACTAAAATTTTAACAGATCGCGGAATTTTACTTGTTCCAGACGTATTAGCAAGTGCTGGTGGTGTAACGGTATCTTACTTTGAGTGGGTACAAAATAACCAAGGTTACTACTGGACTGAAGAAGAAGTAGAACAACGTTTAGAAAAAGTAATGGTAAAATCATTTGATTCTATTTATGAAACAGCACAAGTTCGTAAAGTGAACATGCGCTTAGCGGCGTACATGATTGGTGTTCGTAAAATGGCTGAAGCAAGCCGCTTCAGAGGTTGGGTATAAAATATTATATCTTGAGAAAACGTGATTTCCTTTCGAGGGAATCACGTTTTTTTGTTGAAGTATTAAATGAGGTGTTGTATATGGAGAATGAAATGCTGGAACGAGTAGAACAATTAGAAGAAAAGGTTAAGAGGTTAGAGGGAGAACTTGCAAGAACGGTGAAAGCTCGAAAAATAAGTACTGTTCGGATATTCGGGGAAGGGCTACTGTTTTTGATATTTGGTATGGTTGTAGTAGGGCCGATTATTGCCGGTGTAATCTCAATTTTTACTTGGCTTGCTGAAAAATAAAATAAAAATAAAAAGAACGCTTGTTCTATGCGAACAAACGTGCTATACTCTCCTTAGATAAACAAAACGGAAATGATTTTAAGGAGAGATAAATGATGAAAATGACAGTAGACCAAAGATTTATGATGCCAGCAGATGTTGTAGAGCGAGTGGAAGTATTACGAAACAAACAAAGCAAGCGTGGCACATTATTACAATCGGTAAACAAATTTTTCGGTTTAGATACGAAAGAAGATTGTGTTTGGTTTTACGGTTTTTATGGAGTGGCTGTAAGTATCTTGTTGTTTATGGTGTTCACTTCAAATATTTTCGATTTTCTCTTCGCGTAAGAAATATGCGATAAGGACATTGCTACCGAATACATATATAAGGAAGTAAGGTAATCTTCTAGAGCGGGAGTTGGTAGCAATGGCGATGTTTCCTATAGAGCGCAACTATATAGGATATGGAAGTTCACGACCGGGGATTCCTCTAACTAAAGTGAGATTTATTGTAAGTCATGATACGGGGAATCCTGGAAGCAATGCGATAGGAAATCGAGATTACTTTAATGAATTACAACCGAAAGCTTCGGCGCATACATTTATAGATGATAAAACAATATTGGAGATTATTCCTATAAATGAAGTTGCATATCATGTTCGATATGGTGTGCCGACGGATAATGACTTATACGGCTATGACGCGAATAAGGCGGCCATTGGAGTGGAACTTTGTTATGGCGGTGATGTTAACTTTTGGGAAGCATATAATCGTTTTACATGGTATCATGCGTATTTATGCCAAAATTTTGGCTTAAATCCGAAAAAAGATATCGTGTCACATAAAACGCTTGATCCAGCTAGAAAGATTGATCCTGAGAATGTATTAGGGAAACAAGGTATTAAATTTCAGCAGTTTTTAGCAGATGTCTATCGGATGTACGTTTCGTTTAGATGACAAATATATGAAAAATGAATACAATAAAGATAGGTGCCTACTGCTGTAAGTAGGTTTTTTCTTGTTTTTATAAATAGTGTATTGGTAGAAGACTAGGAGTGGACGAGTATGCAGAAAGAAACAGTTATTATAATCGGAGGCGGTCCGTGCGGATTAGCGGCAGCGATTTCGTTGCAAAAGGTAGGGATAAATCCGTTAGTAATTGAAAAAGGAAACATTGTAAATGCCATTTATAATTATCCAACTCATCAAACATTTTTCTCTTCTAGTGAAAAATTAGAAATTGGTGATGTAGCTTTTATTACAGAAAATCGTAAGCCAGTTCGAAATCAAGCGCTTGCGTATTATCGTGAAGTAGTAAAACGTAAATCTGTACGTGTAAATGCTTTTGAGCGAGTGGAGAAAGTTCAAAACGATGGAGAAGTTTTTCAGGTTGAGACGACAAAGCGTGACGGAAGTAAAGAAATATATATAGCGAAATATATTGTTGTAGCAACTGGATATTATGATAATCCAAATTATATGAATGTTCCAGGTGAGGAATTGAAGAAAGTAGCTCACTATTTTAAAGAGGGGCATCCTTATTTTGATCGAGATGTAGTAGTTATAGGTGGGAAAAACTCGAGTGTAGATGCCGCGTTAGAACTTGTTAAAGCTGGTGCGCGTGTAACGGTACTGTATCGTGGAAGTGAGTATTCATCAAGCATAAAGCCTTGGATTTTGCCGGAATTTGAGGCGTTAGTACGAAACGACACAATTCAAATGCATTTCGGGGCTCATGTGAAAGAAATTACTGAGCATACATTAACGTTTACAGTTGATGGTGAAGATTTTACAATCCAAAATGATTTTGTATTTGCGATGACTGGTTATCATCCTGATCATAGCTTCTTAACAAAGATGGGTGTTAAGATTGATGAAGAAACAGGACGTCCAATTTATACAGAGGATAGAATGGAAACGAATGCTGAAAATATTTTCATTGCAGGTGTCATAGCTGCTGGAAATAATGCAAATGAAATATTTATCGAGAACGGTAGATTTCATGGAGATGCGATTGCACAAACTATTGCATCAAGAGAAAAATAAAAAGGAGCTGTCGGGAAAACCTCGACAGCTCCTTTTTATTCGTGCATAAACATATTTTGAATGGATTCATGAGAATTTGTATTCTCTAATGCGACAAGTAATTTAATGCGTGCTTTTTGTGCATTTAAGCCGTATGTGAATACAATGCCCATATCTTTTAAGTGTTTACCGCCACCTTCATACGAATATACGTCTTGAACGATACCGTTGAAACAGCGAGAAACTAATACGACAGGAATACCTTTATTTAATAATCGTTCTAGACTAGGAAGTGTTCTTGGAGGTAGATTACCTTGTCCAAGCGCTTCGATAACAATACCGTCTACAGGAAGATTTTCGATTGCTGCTAATAATGTATCATCCATGCCGGCATATGCTTTTAGAACAACTACATTTTTAGATACTTTGTTTATCGTATATGTTTCGTGATGTACTAAAGCGTGATGGAAGACAACACCGCGTTTTGTTACCATTCCAATTGGTCCATATTGTGGGCTTTGGAATGTTGCGACATTACTTGTATGTGTTTTCGTTACATTTGTAGCGCAATGAATTTCGTCGTTTAATACGACTAAAACACCTTTTTCTGCAGCTTCATCACAACTAGCAACTTTTACAGCTGATAAGAAGTTATATAGACCATCAGCACCTAACTCATTGCTAGAGCGCATTGCACCTGTCACAACAATCGGAATGGTTGCTTGTACTGTTAAATCTAAGAAATAAGCTGTTTCTTCTAATGTATCCGTACCATGCGTAATGACTACGCCATGAATGTTGTCTTGTTTTACTCTTTCATCAATGATGACTTGTAATTGTAACATTTCGCTCGGTGTCATATGAGGAGATGGTAGATGGAACACATCTTCAACGATTAAATCAACATCGCCTTCTAAATCAGGAATGAATTTTAAAAGAGGATTTTTTTCACCTGGTTGTACGACCCCAGTTTCTTTATCTTCCTCCATTGCAATTGTTCCACCTGTGTGTAAAACTAGGATTCTTTTCAATGCTTATACCCCTTTCAAGTAAAAAAATACATTTAGAACATAACATGTTTTGAGTAAATTCGACAATGGAAATGTATAAAAGTATGTCTCGAAAATGACAATAAAATTAACTGCTATATGTACGATGTATAAAATCACGAAACGAAATGTGCAAATATAGTATAGGAGGGGGCAATTATGTTGAAAAAGATGGAGAGAATTTTTATTCGTATATTAATAATACAATTCATTTGTCTTTCTGTTGTACAATTGTTATTTATACATAAGTCATCAGTGAAATATTTATCTAAAATTGTTTATTACGAAGGTGTCATGGTAAAAAATAAAGCAGAAATCTTGCAGGTGAATAGGTAGTTTTCATTTTCTTCTATGAAGGATTATGCTACAATAATTGAGGATTTAATGACGTGAAGCAAATGAGAAGAAGCAGGGTGAACACCTGCTTTTCGTTTTGTTTTATAAGTGAAAAAATGAGGTGTTACAATGGATAAACGAATTTCAATTGCTATAGATGGTCCAGCAGCTGCTGGGAAAAGTACAGTGGCAAAAGTTGTTGCGAAGGAACTTTCTTACATTTATATTGATACAGGCGCGATGTACCGTACGCTTACATATGCAGCCCTTGAACAAAAAGTAGATATTGAAAATGAAGAACAGTTAATGGAAGTTGTAAAGAATGTAAATATTGAATTTCAGCAAGGAGAAAATACGCAGCTTGTATTTTTGAATGGACAAGATGTTTCTGAAGTAATCCGTACACCTGATGTGACGAATCGAGTATCTATTGTAGCGAAGCATCGCCTTGTTCGTGAAGAAATGGTACGTCGTCAGCAAGAGTTAGCGAAAAAAGGCGGTGTTGTAATGGACGGCCGTGATATTGGTACACATGTATTACCGGATGCTGAAGTGAAAATCTTTATGCTTGCTTCTGTTGAAGAAAGAGCGGAAAGAAGGCATTTAGAAAATTTAAATAAAGGTTTCGATTCTAATTTAGAGCAGCTAAAAGAAGAAATTGCTCAGCGTGATAAATTAGATTCAGAACGCGAAGTTTCTCCACTAAAAAAGGCTGATGATGCATTGGAATTAGATACGACTTCTTTATCAATTGAAGAAGTTGTCCAAAAAATTATGAGTATTGTTTCAGGAGTGTTTGCGAAATAAAGAAAGGGGATAATCCTCTTTCTTTTTTTGTTGAAATAGAAATGTAAAGGATACGTGAATTGTGAGTCTCTTTCCTTGACAAATGAGCTGATTTGTAAGAAGTTAGTTAAAGAGGAATAAAACTGTCAGAATATATTCGCTATTATATTTCAAAACATACTTTTTTCAAGCTGGTTTTGCTGTATACTATTTATATAGGTTTAATATATTTTCTTGTGAATGGTATTGAAAAAGAGTATGTGATGAGAAATTCTTAAACATGCAAATGAAAACTTTGTTTTCATTTCGTATATACATAAAAAAATGCTTTGTCAATTCTGTAGGGAGGTATTTCCATGGTAGAGAAAATGAATGAAGAAGTTATGGATTCAAAAGAATTACAAGTTGGTGACGTTGTTACAGGTTCTGTAACGAAAGTTGAAGAGAAACAAGTGCTTGTAAATGTTGGATACAAAACAGATGGCGTAATTCCAATTAGTGAATTAGCTAACGTTCATATTGAAAAAGCAAGCGATGTTGTAGAATTAGATCAAACACTAGAGTTGAAAATTATTAAATTAGAAGAAGATGATCTTGTCTTATCTAAACGTGCTGTTGATGCAGAAAAAGCATGGGTAGAATTACAAGAGAAATTTACTTCTGGTCATGTATTTGATGTTACTGTAAAAGATATTGTGAATGGCGGATTAGTTGTGGACCTTGGTGTTCGCGGTTTTATTCCAGCTTCACTTGTAGAAGTACATTATGTAGAAGACTTTACTGACTATAAAGGTAAAACATTAGCGGTGAAAATTGTTGAATTAGACCGTGAAAAAAATCGTGTAATCCTTTCGCATAAAGCGGTAGTAGAATTAGAACTAGATTCTAAGAAAAAAGAAGCAATTTCTTCATTAAAAGAAGGTGACGTTGTTGAAGGAACAGTGCAACGATTAACTGACTTTGGTGCATTCGTTAACGTTGGTGGCGTGGACGGTTTAGTTCACATTTCACAAATTTCACACGAACGTGTAGAGCAACCTTCTGAAGTATTAGAGCAAGGTCAAAAGGTGAAGGTAAAGGTTTTATCTGTTGATGCTGATACACAACGTATTTCTTTATCAATTAAAGCGGCTCAACCAGGACCTTGGGAAAACGTTGCTGGCGAAATAAAAGCTGGAGATATTCGTGAGGGAGTAGTAAAACGCCTTGTTACATTTGGTGCATTCGTTGAGATTTTACCTGGCGTTGAAGGACTTGTACACGTATCTCAAATTGCAAATCGTCACGTGAAAAACCCGAATGAAGTATTGGAAATGGGACAAGAAGTAAAAGTGAAAGTACTTGAAGTTCACGTAGCAGAGAAACGTATTTCTTTAAGTATAAAAGAAGCGCTTGAGGAAAATAATGTAATTGAAGATTATAGTCAGTATGAGCCAAATGCTGATTCTGCTACTTTCCAATTAAGTGATATTATTGGTGAACAACTGAAAAAATTAAAGAAATAATGAGGGGTACAAGTGGTAAGGGCAAAACGTAAATTAGATCATATTGAATACGCTCTTTCTACTGGTCAGTCTCGTACGCATGGCTTTCATGATATTGATTTTGTGCATCAAAGCTTGCCAAATTCAAATTATGACACAATAACATGTGAAACAAAAATCGGCGAACTTTCACTAAGTTCGCCGATTTTTATCAATGCGATGACTGGTGGTGGAGGAGAGAAAACGTTACATATTAATGAGCAATTAGCATATGTAGCGAAACAGCATAACCTTGCTATGGCTGTAGGGTCGCAAATGGCGGCGTTAAAAGATGAAAGTGAGGCTGCTTCTTATAAGGTGATTAGAAAGGTAAACCCGAATGGTATTTTCTTTGCTAATTTAGGTAGTGAGGCAACTATCGAGCAGGCAGAGCGTGCCGTTGATATGATTGAAGCGAATGCATTGCAAATTCATTTAAATGTCATACAAGAGTTAACGATGCCAGAAGGAGACCGTGACTTTACTGGTGTACTTCAGCGCATAGAGAAAATTGTTTTAAATAGTAAAGTTCCTGTCATTGTAAAAGAAGTTGGATTTGGGATGAGCAAGGAAACAATGCAACAGTTAGCGAACGTAGGTGTAACGGCAATTGATATTGGTGGGCAAGGTGGTACGAATTTTGCTGCTGTTGAAAATGAAAGAAGACAGCGAATGCTTTCTTATTTTAATAACTGGGGCATACAAACAGCAACCTCGATTATTGAAGCAACCTCTACAAATAATAACCTCTCTTTTATTGCATCAGGGGGTATACAGACAGCGCTTGACGTAGCGAAAGCAATCGCATTAGGGGCGAATACAACTGCGTTTGCTGGTTACTTTTTACGTATTTTAATGCAAGATGGTATCGAGAAATTAGTGGATGAAATTGAACTTCTACATACAGATTTGAAATTTATTATGACAGCTCTTGGTGCGAAGACGATAGAAGAGTTGCAATCTGTACCTCTTGTTGTAAAAGGTGAAACATATCATTGGTTAATGCAGCGTGGTATTGATACTGCGCATTATAGTAGGAGATAAAAAATCAACCGTTCGGTTGATTTTTTTGTTTTGTTTTCTTTCTCGTAATATAAAATGGAATTGGTATTTTCTAAAGGAAATAGGTGGAGGTAAAAAGAAGTGATAGGAGGATATAGTACACAAAATATTATTTCGATATAAATAAAAATCATTAAAATGATTATGTAAAAGACGGTTTCGTACAATATCGAAACCGTCTTTTTGTATTCATTAGTGCTGGTTTTGTTTTCGAGCCTGCTCTGGTGTATCAAGTCCAGTTGCACCTGGATATTGTAGTGATTGATCACGATCAGATTCAACGCGGCGTGATTCTCGTAGTTTTCGTTCTTGGCGATCTTTACCCATAATGAATAACACCTCCTTGTTAAAAGTGTTGCTGTTATAAGAAAAAACTATGCGTAAATAAAATGGATTAACTTTCATAAAAAATTCCCATAATGGAAAACATAGGAGGTGAAGTAGATGGATGGAAGTACTTTTTATTTTATAGCTTGGATAGGGTGGGTTGTCGTAACCTTTTTTATGAAAAAGGACCATATTCGGTGGAAGTTAGGCGCTTGTATATTGATGTTTATAATTTGCTCTCCGTTACATGTAACGATCGCCTCATTCATGGTATCAGTAAATGCTCTTTTACTTTGTATTATTTCTTTTATAGGGATCGCGCTGTATTCTGTTTGGAAAAAATTATATAGCTTACTTTCGGCACTTATTATTGCGATGTTATATACAAGTTTTCATCTGTTAGAGATATATGATCCGATTTGGATTGTGGTGGATAGAGTGTTTCTGCTAAGTAGTGCTCTTGTGTATGCATCGGTGTTATTGCATGGGGATCGCATATTACGATTATGTTCCCTATATGTAGGGATGTTACAAGGAGAGTTGCTAGTGACATTTATTTTTCGGAAATTGAATTTTCCATATGATTACGGTAGTTTAGCATTTTTTGATATCGTCGCCGTTTCTACATTATTCATGGCAGTATTGTTTTGGATTGCAAAAGCATCAGTATACATGGAACAGTTTAAGAGAAAAACACGTAAAAGAAAGGCGAGGGTAATACATGACTGAATATACACCAGCCATTTTATGCGGCGTAATAGCGGGGACAGTTACAAGGGTGTTAATGCTTCGGACGGATACACGGCAATATCCGACGAGGCTACATGGAAAGATTATTCATATTGCAATGGGGTTAATTGCAGCAGCTTTAGGAGCGATTGCAATCCCATCTATTTTGAAAAAAGATTTTTCTGCCATTACATTTCTTACGTTAGCAGCGACACAATTTCGTGATGTACGTAATATGGAAAGAAATACACTTCAACAATTAGATGGATATGAGCTCGTACCGCGTGGAAATACGTACATTGAAGGGATTGCATTGGTTTTTGAAAGTCGCAACTATTTGGCGATGTTAACGTCGTTTGCAACGACGTTTGCGTATATAGGGTTCCGTTCATGGATTGCTGGAGTAATTATGGCTATAATCGCATTTTTTATTGCGAAAAAATTAATGTCTGGTAGAAGACTCCATGACCTTGTAGATATTGAGCATGTTCCGCTGCGTTTTGAAGGAGCAGGGCTTTATATCGATAATATTTATATTATGAATATTGGATTGCCGGTGAGGCAAGAAGAGATTATGAAATATGGCATGGGGTTTATATTAAAACCGAAATCAATTGATGCGATGGTGACAATCTCAAATTTAGGGCAACGGCAAGCTATTTTACACGATGTTTCGGTGGCGTTAGGCATTTATAGAGATTCTGGTACACCAGCGCTTGTACCGTTAGCAAAGCGTGATTTAGAGGATGGCAGGGTTGGGATTTTTGTCTTACCGCAAGATCAAGATGCAGAGAAAGCAATAAGTGTCATAGGAAATGTACCAACGTTAGAAAGTGCTGTCCATATGTCATCGGAAGCCCCGAAAGGAAGGGGAGATAAGAGATGATGTTAGAAAGCGTTATCCTGGCAGTTATTACAACAGCGCCAGAAAAATTTGCAGGTGGTGCTCCTTTATTTGTTTGTGAGTCGATGGAGGAACTAGAATTTGTTGCAAATAATTTAGAGGCAATTTTAGATGGTATTGCGCATCGCTTACAAGAGAATGTATATATTATTGTGAAACATTAGGAACGTGTGTTATAATGTGAGGTGTTTTGATACGTTGAGAAATATTCTGGAATGCAAATCCCTTCTTGCACAAAGAAGGGTTTTTTACATAATAAACAGAAGCAAGTTGAAAGGATGAAAGTATATGCCGAAACCAGTAATAGCAATAGTAGGCCGCCCGAACGTAGGAAAATCTACTATTTTCAATAGAATAGTTGGAGAAAGAGTTTCAATCGTAGAAGATATCCCAGGTATAACTCGAGACCGTATTTATAGTGCGGGAGAATGGTTAAATCATGAGTTTAACATTATTGATACAGGTGGAATTGATATTGGAGACGAGCCGTTCTTGACACAAATTCGTCAACAGGCGGAAGTTGCGATTGATGAAGCAGATGTTATCATTTTTATGACGAATGGTCGCGATGGTGTAACTGCAGCGGATGAAGAAGTTGCTAAAATTTTGTATCGTTCTAAAAAACCAATTGTACTTGCGGTAAATAAAGTTGATAATCCAGAAATGCGTAGTGATATTTATGATTTTTATTCATTAGGATTTGGCGAGCCATTCCCGATTTCAGGTACACACGGTTTAGGACTTGGTGATTTGTTAGATGAAGCTGCAAATCATTTTCCAAAGATTGAAGAAGAAGCGTATGACGATGAAACAATCCGTTTCTCTTTAATTGGACGTCCAAACGTAGGGAAATCATCGCTTGTAAATGCACTTCTTGGTCAAGAACGTGTAATTGTAAGTAATATCGCAGGAACGACGCGTGATGCTGTCGATACACCATATAGTAAAGATGATCAAGATTATGTAATCATCGATACAGCTGGTATGCGTAAAAAAGGAAAAGTATATGAAAGTACAGAAAAGTATAGTGTACTTCGTGCACTTAGAGCGATTGAACGTTCTGACGTTGTTTTAGTTGTTTTAGACGGAGAAGAAGGAATTATTGAGCAAGATAAAAAAATCGCTGGATATGCTCATGATTCAGGACGAGCTGTTATTATCGTTGTAAACAAATGGGATGCAGTGAAAAAAGATGAAAAAACAATGAAAGCATTTGAAGAAAACATTCGTGCTCATTTCCAATTCTTGGATTATGCACCGATTGTATTCTTATCTGCAAAAACGAAAAAACGTACACAAACGTTATTACCGGTTATCAATGAGGTAAATGAAAGCCATAGTATCCGTGTACAAACAAACGTATTAAACGATGTAATTATGGATGCGGTAGCAATGAATCCAACACCGACTCATAATGGTAGCCGTCTGAAAATCTTCTATGCAACACAGGTTGCGGTAAAACCACCGACATTTGTTGTGTTTGTAAACGATACAGAATTAATGCACTTTTCATATGAGCGCTTCTTAAAGAATCGTTTACGTGAAGCGTTCGGTTTTGTAGGAACGCCGATTCACATTATTGCTCGAGCAAGAGACTAATGGAGAGGATGTGATTTTATGACAAAAATCACAGTAGTAGGAGCAGGTAGCTGGGGAACAGCGTTAGCGATGGTATTAGCTGACAATGGACATGATGTACGTATTTGGGGAAATCGCTCAGAACTTATGGATGAAATGAATACGAAACATGAGAATAGTCGATATCTCCCAGGCATTACATTGCCAAGCACAATCGTAGCCTACTCTTCTTTAGAAGAAGCATTAGTAGATGTAAATACAGTACTGCTAGTAGTACCGACGAAAGCGTACAGAGATGTATTACAAGAGATGAAAGAAATTGTTACAGAACCGATTACTTGGATTCATGCGAGTAAAGGGATTGAACCTGGTACGTCAAAACGTATTTCGGAAGTAATCGAGGAAGAAATTCCAGAGAACTTAATTAAAGATGTTGTTGTATTGTCTGGACCGAGTCATGCTGAAGAAGTTGGTTTACGACAAGCGACAACAGTTACGTCTGCAGCAAAGCGTATGGAAGCGGCTGAGGAAGTACAAGATTTATTCATGAATAGTTATTTCCGTGTATACACAAATCCAGATATCGTTGGAGTTGAACTTGGTGGTGCGTTAAAAAATATTATCGCATTAGCTGCTGGTATAACTGATGGTCTTGGATTAGGTGATAATGCAAAAGCGGCATTGATGACACGTGGTTTAACAGAGATTGCTCGTTTAGGAAGAAAAATGGGCGGGAATCCGTTAACGTTTGCTGGTCTAACTGGTATGGGAGACTTAATTGTAACTTGTACAAGTGTTCATAGCCGAAATTGGCGCGCTGGAAATATGCTTGGAAAAGGACATTCTTTAGAAGAAGTGTTAGAAAGCATGGGTATGGTTGTGGAAGGTGTAAGAACAACGAAAGCTGCTCATGAATTGGCAGAGAAAATGGAAGTTGAAATGCCGATTACAGCTGCTTTATATGACGTGCTGTTCAATGGGAATAACGTAAAAGATGCGGTAGGCTCATTAATGGGACGTGTTCGAAAACATGAAGTGGAAGCTATACCTGACTTACTGTAAAGAAAAGCGACAGAAGTACATTTGTACTTCTGTCGCTTTTTTATTTTATGGGTCTTTTCACCATTTATTTATTTTTGCATAGGATGAAGAGTAACTTGAGGAGAGGGTGAAAAGAATGGATAATAACATTTTTAATAATATTGAGAAGGAAGCGAAAGTAAATAAAGAGGATATTTTTAAATTAGCATCATCCGTGCAAAATGCGAATTTACGTGATGAAACTGTACTTCGTCAATTGATTCATCAAGTGGCTCTTATGGCGGGACGTGAAGTGCCGAAAGAGCAAGAGGATCAAATTGTAAAAGCGATTATTAATAATAATATGCCAGCAGATTTTGGCTCGTTAAGCAAAATGTTTAAAAAATAAATTATGAGAAACAAAGAGTTTGTAGATTGCATATGATAGCCATGAAAGAATGGGAATAGAGCTGTTTTTGGGCATATTTGGTCAACCGAAGCGAGAGATACAATCGCTTCGGTTTTATTTTTATCTAGATTGGTGGAAGATGCTGAAAAACCTATTGATTAAAGTTACATATTCGCGATTTGTAGTAAAATGTTCTTTTTTTATTTGTTTAAAGATTTTAATTTGTTAAAATAGTATAAAAATAGATTAATAAAAAGGGGTGTGTATATGTCAGAAGGGCTTATGAAAATGTGGTTGGCTTTAGGGGCAATTGGATTTATGTTTTTTGCAGTAAGTTTTATTTTATTAAGTAGACATAAAATAAAGAATAAATTTTTGAAAGGGATTACAGCGTTAGTAGCGTACACCCTTATGGTTGTGTCAGGAATTGTTATTTTTCTTGTTGTATTTAGTGGACCTGTACAGCAGTAAATGGAATGGTCTCGAAAATACTACATACGGAGCAAGTTATATTAGTATGAAAAGGTGATGCTAGTGAAAAAAGTCCATATTATTTTAATATTTTGTTGTATGAGCCTTTTAACGGGGTGTCTGTATCCGAAAGAAAATATGAAGCAAAATGCGGTTCCTTATGAAGATCAGCTACAAGTTGTTCAAAAAGCTGTTGTGACATTTAAGAAGCAAAATGATGGGATATTGCCAATTAAGACGAGGGATATGAGTACACCTATTTATCAAAAGTATCCAATCGATTTTCAACAGATTGCTCCGCGTTACATACAAGAAGCGCCAGGGAATGCATATGAAAGTGGAGGAGTATATCAATACGTATTAATAGACGTTGAAACAAATCCAACAGTAAAGTTAATTGATGTTAGGATGGCTGAACAAATTCAGGAATTATCTTTAAAACTTAGGATGTATCGTGATGAACATCAATATCCACCTTTTAAAAAAGTAATTTCAGATGGTGTATATGAATTGGATTTCAAAAAACTAGGATATAAAGATGTGCCACAAGTGACAAGTCCATATTCTGGTAAAGGGCTTCCTTTTGTAATTAATGAAAAAGGAGAAGTTTTTGTTGATTATAGAATCGACTTATATGACGCTTTGAAAAAAAATGAAGGGCAGTTTACGGAGGGAGAAGATATTCGAAATATACTTTCGAAAGGTTCCCCGTTTGTACCAGCTTATTCTTTACCGTACACAGTAAAGAACGGAGAACCAATTTTTTTAAAATCATAAGTCATGAACCTTTCTTTTAGTGAATAAGTTCTAGAAGAAAGGTTTTTTATGTTATACAACTTACGATGCAAACAAAAGATATTTTTTAATAGTCATATGAAATTGGACAAAATTATATGATATATTGTCCGAACTTCTAGAATACCATTATATTATATCAGATATTATAGGCAACGTTAGAGAAGGTATTAGTTGACTATAAACGCGGAATTATTCCCAAAAATTTTGAGGGAGGGAATCACTTGGAAAAGGTAGATATTTTTAAAGATATTGCAGAACGAACAGGCGGTGATATTTATTTTGGAGTTGTAGGAGCTGTTCGAACAGGGAAATCAACATTCATTAAAAAATTTATGGAACTTGTAGTTATTCCAAATATTGAGAATGAGTCTGACCGTCAAAGAGCGCAGGATGAATTGCCTCAAAGTGCTGCTGGTCGTACAATTATGACGACGGAACCGAAGTTTGTTCCAAACCAAGCGGTTTCTATCGAAGTAGATGAAGGACTTGAAGTGAACATTCGATTAGTAGATTGTGTTGGATATACGGTTCCAGGAGCGAAGGGCTATGAAGATGAGAATGGCCCGCGCATGATTAATACCCCTTGGTATGAAGAACCTATTCCATTCCATGAAGCTGCAGAAATCGGCACGCGTAAAGTAATTCAAGAACATTCAACAATTGGTGTTGTAATTACAACAGATGGAACGATTGGTGAAATTCCAAGAAGAGATTATATAGAGGCAGAAGAACGCGTTGTAAATGAGTTGAAAGAAGTAGGAAAACCTTTCATTATGATAATTAATACGGTACAGCCGTATCATCCAGATACAGAGCAATTACGCCAAAGTTTATCAGAAGAATATGATATCCCGGTTATTGCAATGAGTGTGGAGAGTTTAAGAGAAACAGATGTATATAATGTACTTCGTGAAGCGCTATTTGAATTCCCTGTATTAGAAGTGAATGTGAACCTTCCGAGCTGGGTAATGGTGCTAAATGAAGGGCATTGGTTGCGTCAAAGTTATCAAGAAGCAGTTCAAGAAACTGTGAAGGATATAAAACGTCTTCGTGATGTGGATCGCGTTGTTTGGCAGTTTAGTCAATATGAATTTATTGATCGGGCGAGCCTAGCTGGCATTGATATGGGGCAAGGTGTGGCGGAGATTGATTTATATGCGCCAGATGAATTATATGATCAGATTTTAAAAGAAGTAGTAGGAGTAGAAATTCGAGGGAAAGATCATTTATTGAAGCTTATGCTCGATTTATCTCATGCGAAAATAGAATACGACCAAGTGGCAGATGCACTGCGTATGGTTAAGCAAACAGGATATGGTGTAGCAGCCCCTGCACTAGCGGATATGAGCTTAGATGAGCCAGAAATTATTCGTCACGGTTCAAGGTTTGGTGTGAAGTTAAAAGCGGTAGCGCCATCTATTCATATGATTAAAGTAGATGTAGAGTCAACGTTTGAGCCGATCATTGGTACTGAAAAGCAAAGTGAAGAATTAGTTCGTTATTTAATGCAAGATTTTGAAGATGACCCGTTATCAATTTGGAATTCTGATATCTTTGGACGTTCGCTTAGCTCGATTGTTCGAGAAGGAATTCAGGCGAAATTATCATTAATGCCAGAAAATGCTAGATATAAATTAAAAGAAACGTTAGAAAGAATTATTAATGAAGGATCTGGCGGATTAATTGCGATTATACTATAAGAAAAATCCCTCTCACTGTAGAGGGATTTTTTGTTTTTTCGATTATAAAATAGAAAAATAAACAGTCATTATCTAATACATTGTTGTAAATTGTCAAGTTTCATCAGATTTTCACATTTTCAGAGTAACAATTTCCTTAAAAATATTGAATTATAAAGGAGAATCGTATAATATAGGCGTTGATAATGATTTATCTACATCTTTGTAGTATAGAATTTGTAAAAATTGCCTACAAATGAAAGTAAGACTCATTTTATGATCATTATACAGTCTTATCTTTGGGAGGAGGTGAATGGCATGAACAAGACAGATTTAATCAATGCTGTTGCAGAAGCAAGTTCCCTTTCTAAAAAGGACGCAACAAAAGCAGTAGACGCTGTTTTTGATTCTATCTTAGAAGCTTTAAAACAAGGTGATAAAGTACAACTGATCGGATTCGGTAACTTCGAAGTTCGTGAGCGTGCGGCTCGTAAAGGTCGTAACCCACAAACAGGTGAGGAGATTGAAATCGCTGCAAGTAAAGTACCTGCATTCAAACCTGGTAAAGCGTTAAAAGATGCGGTTAAATAATCCTTACATATTAACAGGGAAGAAGAGTTTCCTTTTTGGGAACTCTTCTTTTTGCTTTTAAAAACATAAATATGCTAGAATGTGTTCGTATCACTTTTAGGTTTTCGGGAGGGCTAGCGGATGGCAAAAGTTAATTTAGAACAAATTGAACATGCAGTACGCCTTATTTTAGAGGCGATTGGGGATGATCCAAATCGTGAGGGAGTACTTGATACGCCAAAGCGTGTTGCAAAAATGTACGCAGAAGTGTTCTCAGGTATGCATGAAGATCCGAAAGAGCATTTGCATAAAGTATTCGGAGAAGATCACGAAGAGCTTGTACTAGTAAAAGATATACCATTTTATTCGATGTGTGAGCATCATTTAGTTCCATTCTATGGAGTTGCTCACGTTGCATATATTCCGCAAGGTGGAAAGGTGACAGGGTTAAGTAAATTAGCTCGTACTGTAGATACAATTGCACGTCGTCCACAACTGCAAGAACGTATTACATCAACAGTAGCGAACTCTATTATGGAAGTACTAGAGCCTCATGGTGTAATGGTAGTAGTAGAAGCAGAACATATGTGTATGACGATGCGTGGTGTGAAAAAACCAGGTGCGAAAACAGTAACGACAGCAGTGCGTGGTGTGCTTGAAAATGATGCTGCAGCGCGCAGTGAAATTTTATCGTTTATTAAAGCGAAGTAAAGAAAAGCGGGAAACTGCTTTTCTTTTTTTTTTTTAGTAAATAAATGATATAGTTTTAGCTAGACAGAGTGAGATTAGAAAGATTGCTTACATGAATGGTAGGTGTAGCCAAGTTTTGGTTATAGAAAATAGAGTGTATGTGTTATAATAAGTTTTATGAATTAGAAAACAAGGGTGATTTTTTGTGTGTGACATCTACGGAGGGTATGCGGGTATAAAAGAGAAATTGATGGAGAAATTACGCCATCCTTATTTTATAAACTATATTGAAGAACCATTTATTGATGAAGAAAAGATAGCATTGTTATATGGTGCTTTAAAGAGTGCAAACTTACATATAGAACAAATTGAGCATTACGTAGTAACAATTATGCTTGTACAAATTGCGCTTGATACGCATGAAAGGGTATCAAATAAAGCAGGCGAGGAAGAGATTGAATTCCATAAATGTCGTCAATTAACAGTACTTGCAGGCGATTACTATAGTGGACTATATTATTATTTATTGTCTATGAATCGTGATATTGTTTTAATTCGTGCACTTGCTGAAGGAATTAAAGAGATAAATGAACACAAAATTATGTTATACCAAAAAGCGCATGAAACGATGGATGACATAATGAAAAGCGTAGTAACGATTGAGTCTGCGCTCCTTCAAAAAACATGTGATCATTTTCATTTATCACATTGGAAGCCATTTATCACATACGTATTAGGTGGAAATCGCCTTCAAAAAGAAATTCAATTGTATGCTGATAAACAACATTCACCTGTTTTTCAAGCGGTGCAAGATGCTTTAGGGGATAAAGCAGAAGTAGTGATTAATGGTTGGATGATGGAATTGAGAAAGAAAGAAAAACAATTTTTAGAAAATCACACAGACGTACATGAAATAAATTCTGTGTTAAGGGATAAATAGAAGACATAAGCAATTTTACATTGGAAGAAGGTACGAGCATGCAACAATCAAAAGAAGAAAGAGTACATGACGTATTTGAAAAGATTTCTGATAAATACGATGTGATGAATTCTGTAATTAGTTTTCAAAGACATAAAGCGTGGCGTAAAGAAACGATGCGAATTATGGATGTACAACCTGGCAGTAAAGCGCTTGATGTATGCTGCGGAACCGCAGATTGGACAATTGCGCTAGCTGGAGCGGTAGGTGAGCAAGGAAAGGTTGTTGGCTTAGACTTCAGTGAAAATATGTTATCTGTCGGTAAGCAAAAGGTAGAGGCGTTACAATTAAAACAAGTAGAACTTCTACATGGGAATGCGATGGAGCTTCCATTTGAAGATAATACGTTTGATTATGTAACAATTGGGTTTGGTTTACGTAACGTACCGGATTATATGCACGTATTAAAAGAAATGACGCGTGTAGTAAAACCAGGTGGAAAAGTAATCTGTTTAGAAACATCTCAACCAACAATGATTGGTTTTCGACAAGGGTATATTTTATACTTTAAATATATCATGCCGTTATTTGGAAAGATGTTTGCGAAAAGTTATAAAGAATATTCATGGCTTCAAGAATCTGCTAGTGCATTCCCAGGGATGAAAGAATTGGCCCAAATGTTTGAGCAAGCTGGACTTGAACGTGTGCAAGTGAAACCATTTACTTTTGGGGTAGCAGCGATGCATTTAGGTATTAAACCAGAATCAAAATAGAAAAAAGAAAAAAGAAGTTTTAGGTTAAGGTGAACAATATGAAGTTACAACTTATGTACTCTTTTTTACGATCGGATATTAATGTGATAGAAAAAGAATTAAAAAAGACAGTTGCTTCTGAACAGCCATTAGTAGAAGAGGCAGCATTACAACTTATTGAAGCTGGTGGGAAGCGAATTCGTCCTGTATTTGTGTTGCTTGCAGGGAAATTTGGAGATTATAAGTTAGATGCGATTAAGCATGTTGCTGTTGCGTTAGAGCTTATTCATATGGCTTCTCTTGTTCACGATGATGTTATTGATGCTGCATTTTTACGACGCGGCAGTGCGACTGTGAATGCGAAATGGGGAGATCGTATTGCGATGTATACAGGGGACTATTTGTTCGCTAAGTCTCTTGAATGTATAACAAATATCGAAATCCCAGAGGCGCATCAAGCGTTATCACATACTATTTTAGAAGTCTGTAAAGGTGAAATTGAACAAATTAAAGATAAATACAATTATGACCAAAATTTAAGAACGTATTTAAGAAGAATAAAGCGAAAAACAGCATTATTAATTGCCGCGAGTTGTCAATTGGGAGCGATTGCTGCTGGTGCTAATCGTGATACAGTAAATCGTCTATTTTGGTATGGGTATTTTGTAGGAATGTCTTATCAAATTATTGATGACATTTTAGACTTCGTTTCCACAGAAGAGAAACTTGGAAAACCTGCTGGTGGAGATTTATTACAAGGAAACATAACGCTCCCTGCTTTATATGCGATGGAAGATCCAGTACTTCGTCAAAAAATCACATCTGTACATGAAAATACAACAGCAAGTGAAATGCAAGAAATTATTGATGCTGTAAAAAATAGTCCAGCAATTGATCAAGCATTTGCGTTTAGTGAACGTTATTTACATAAAGCTTTAGAAATAATAAAACCACTCCCACGTGGAAAAGCAAAGTATGCATTACAAAATGTTGCAAAGTATATTGGAAAACGAAAATTTTAATGTTTATTCTAAAAAATAAAATAATCTCTCTATTTCAAAACTATTGCACAATTGTGATAAGGGTGATAATATGTGTGTGGGGATATACAATTACATACATAATTCAGAAGTGGAGAGATTTTTTATGGAAAAAACATTTCTAATGGTAAAACCAGACGGTGTACAACGTGCCTTCATTGGGGAAATTGTAGCTCGTTTTGAGAAAAAAGGCTTTCAATTAGTTGGTGCAAAATTAATGCAAGTCACTCCGGAAATTGCTGGACAACACTACGCTGAGCATAAGGAAAAACCTTTCTTTGGTGAGTTAGTAGACTTTATTACATCTGGACCTGTATTCGCAATGGTATGGCAAGGTGAAGGTGTAGTAGATACAGCGCGTAACATGATGGGGAAAACAAGACCACATGAAGCAGCTCCTGGAACAATTCGTGGAGATTTCGGTGTAACTGTTGCGAAAAATATTATTCATGGTTCTGATTCTTTAGAAAGCGCAGAGCGCGAGATTGCTATTTTCTTTAAAGAAGAAGAATTAGTTGACTACTCAAAATTAATGAATGAATGGATTTACTAATTATTTTGAAATAATTTGTAAACGCTTTAATCACTGTGATAATAGTAAAAAGTGCAAGGAGAATAGGGGTATTCTTCTTGCACTTTTTTTATTTTCAATTAGTTACGAAGTTTGAGCTGTTATGATATATTGATATTTAAATTAGGCCTATCGGAAATATAGAATAAGAAAATAGTCGATTTATGATATAATTTCTTTAATATTTTTAGAATGATAAAAGTTAATATAGTGAGATAAATACATATACGAAAAGAGGAATAACGTATGCGATATATTACAGCTGGTGAATCTCATGGTCCGCAACTTACAACGATTATAGAAGGTGTTCCAGCAGGATTGTCTTTAGTAGCGGATGATATAAACGAAGAGTTAGCTAGAAGGCAAAAGGGATATGGGCGTGGTAGACGCATGCAAATTGAAACGGATCAAGTGCAAATTTTAAGTGGTGTTAGACATGGAGAAACATTAGGTTCCCCTATTGCACTCGTTGTTGAAAATCGTGATTTTGCCCATTGGACAAAAATTATGGGGGCAGAGCCTTTAACTGAGCAGGAAGAAAAAGAGATAAAAAGGAAAGTGACAAAACCAAGGCCTGGGCATGCTGATTTAAATGGTGCAATTAAATATGGTCATAGAGATATGAGGAATGTACTGGAACGTTCGTCAGCGCGCGAAACGACGGTGCGTGTTGCTGCTGGTGCGGTTGCTAAAAAGGTGTTAGCAGAACTTGGTATTAAAGTGGCGGGCCATGTAATTGGAATTGGCGGTGTACAAGCTAAGGAGGTTACGTATAGTTCAATTGAAGAATTAAAGAGTATTACAGAAGCATCTCCTGTACGTTGCTTAGATGACGAAGCTGGTAACCAAATGATGAAAGCGATTGATGATGCGAAAGCAAATGGTGATTCAATTGGTGGAATCGTTGAAGTAATTGTGGAAGGAATGCCAATTGGAGTAGGTAGCTACGTGCATTATGATCGAAAACTGGATGCGAAATTAGCAGCTGCAATTATGAGTATTAATGCTTTTAAAGGTGTCGAGATTGGAATTGGTTTTGAAGCAGCGCATAGACCGGGAAGTGAAGTTCATGATGAAATTCTATGGAATGAGGAGCATGGATATACAAGAAGAACAAATAATGCAGGTGGATTAGAAGGCGGTATGACGACTGGAATGCCAATTGTTGTGCGCGGTGTGATGAAACCGATACCTACACTTTATAAACCTCTTCAAAGTGTAGATATTGATACGAAAGAGCCTTTTACAGCGAGCATTGAACGTTCAGATAGTTGTGCAGTGCCAGCAGCTAGTGTCGTTGCAGAAGCGGTTGTGGCTTGGGAATTAGCAACAGCTTTAATAGAACAATTCGGATTAGATCGTATGGAACTAATTCGTGAAAATATTGAGAAACATAATGAATATGCGAGGGGATTTTAATGGGAAACATACATATTCAAACGAAATCAAAAGAATATGATGTACATGTTGGTAAAGAAGCGTTGTCAAACTTAACAATGATCGTTCAAAATATGCAGCCAGCTGTATCTAACGTAATGATCATTTCAGATGAAGCTGTTGCATCACTACATTTACAGACAGTTATCGATGCATTACAAGTGGAGCAGGACGTGTTTTCGTTTGTTGTACCAAGTGGCGAAAAAGAGAAGTCTTTCGAAAATTTCTATGCGGCTCATACGTCAGCTCTTGAAAACAAATTAGATAGAAATTCTTTAATTCTTGCACTTGGAGGCGGAATGATTGGAGATTTAGCTGGTTTTGTTGCTGCATCTTTTATGCGAGGTATTCGCTTTGTGCAGGTTCCGACGACTTTATTAGCGCACGATAGCGCAGTAGGTGGGAAAGTAGCGATTAATCATCCGTTAGGTAAAAATATGATTGGTGCATTCCATCAGCCAGAAGCGGTTGTATATCATACACCGTTTTTACAGTCTCTTCCTGAAAAAGAGTGGCGTTCAGGTTATGCAGAGGTGATAAAGCATGCTCTTATTGGTGATGTGGAGCTATATCATTGGTTAAAAGAAGAAGTGCAAACATTAGCGGATCTTCGTGATGAGAAGTTAATCCATATATTAACGAAGGCGATTCCTGTAAAGGCAAATGTTGTGTCACAAGATGAAACAGAGAAGGGTGTACGTGCCCATTTGAACTTTGGACATACGTTAGGACATGCTCTTGAAAAAGAGCTAGGGTATGGGAATATTACTCACGGTGACGGCGTAGCGGTTGGAATGTTATTCGCCATATTTTTAAGTGAGCAAGTGTACAAGGTTGATCTTGCTTATGAAGATATGAAGCAGTGGTTCTTGAAATACGGCTATCCAAAAATGCCAAGAGATTTGAATGTAGAGCGCCTCGTTCAATTGATGAAACAAGATAAGAAAGCAAATGCAGGAGCAATTCATATGGTGCTTATGCAGGAATATGGGGTAGTGAATGTCGTATCTATTTCAGATGAGACTGTTCATATTGCGTTAGAGGCATTTCAAAAAGATATGGTTTAAAATGATAGCGAAGTGTTGTGAAGTGCTCATTTAGAGGTATTCTCGTAATAGTGACGGTTATGATAAAAGATTACAGTAAGGGGCTATAACTGTATTGTAATCAAATTGAATGAAATGACTGGGGGAAGAAAAATGAGAGTGAAAGAGCAATTGTTAACTTTGAGAGCGTATGTGCCTGGGAAAAACATTGAAGAAGTAAAAAGGGAATATGGATTATCGAAAATTGTGAAATTAGCATCGAACGAAAATCCATTCGGTTGCTCAGCCCGTGTGACAGAAGCATTAACTTCTTTAGCGAGTCAATATGCCCTTTATCCAGATGGATATGCCTTTGAACTTCGGACAAAAGTAGCGGAACATTTAGGTGTAAAAGCAGAACAACTACTATTTGGTAGTGGATTAGATGAAGTCATTCAAATGATTAGCCGAGCGTTACTACATGAAGGAACAAACGTTGTAATGGCGAATCCTACGTTTTCACAATATCATCACCATGCTGTTATTGAAGGAGCAGAAGTTCGTGAAGTATCACTTAAAGACGGTATTCACGATTTAGATGCAATGCTAGAGCAAGTAGATGATAAAACGAAAATTGTATGGATTTGTAATCCGAATAATCCGACAGGTACATATGTTGAGAAACAAAAATTACTTTCATTTTTAGAATCAGTTCCTAAGTCGGCTCTCGTTATTATGGACGAAGCATATTATGAATACGCGGAAGCGGAAGACTATCCGCAAACATTGCCACTTCTTGAAAAGTATGAAAATCTTATGGTTTTACGCACGTTTTCAAAAGCATATGGTTTAGCTGCTTTTCGTATCGGATATGCGATTGGGGATGCGAAGTTAATCGGACAGCTAGAAGTAGCGAGGTTACCATTCAATACATCAACTGTAGCGCAATCTGTAGCACTCGCTGCATTAGAAGATCAAGCCTTTTTACAAGATTGTGTGAAAAAGAATGCTGAAGGTCTAAATCAGTATTATGCATTTTGTAAAGAATATAACGTATTCTATTATCCATCTCAAACAAATTTCATTTTCTTAAAACTTGGTATACCAGGTAATGAAGCTTTCGAACGATTAATGAAAAAAGGATATATCGTTCGTTCTGGTGCTGCATTTGGTATCGATGATGGTATTCGTATTACTGTCGGTTTGAAAGAAGAAAATGATGAAATTATAGAGTTGCTGAAAGAGCTTGTAAATGAGCAAGTACAGAAAGAAGAAACATATTCTTAAGAGATTGTGAAGGCTCCTATTATAGGAGCCTTTTTTATCGTATTAAAAATAAAGGTTGAAGACTGGTAATTAAGTTGTTCTGTAAATCACGGTTTATATGGCTTGATAATTAGTGAGAGAAGTTATTTGCACGGTCATAAAAGAAAGCGGTACAATAGAAGATGATGATAAGGTATCGGTGTCATATCCGAACCTTTTGAACAATTACCTACTCTGTAAGAAGAAGTATAAGAAGAAGCATGCTCATTCTAAAGGTTGCGTTCTAACAGTGAGTTGCTTATGATAAATGAACAGAAGAGAATATTTTTTAGAATTAAAGGAGACGTTTATGCAAAAGTTTGAACAAGCTGTTTCATATATTGAAAATGGTGAAGCGGAAAAAGGATTACAATTATTAAAAGAACAATTAAAAATTGCAAATGATGAAGAGAAGTATGATATCGCTCGTTACTATCATACACTTGGATTTACAGATGAGGCATTAGCGATTACTGAAGACTTACGTTTACTGTATCCGGAAGAAAGTGAATTCACTGTATTTTTAGCAGAATTATATATTGATCTAGATAAAGAAGATGAAGCGATTGAAGTACTTCATGATATTCCAGAAAATGACGATTTATATGTTCAATCTTTATTACTTGTTGCAGATTTATTCCAAATGCAAGGTTTTGATGATGTAGCAGAGCAAAAACTATTAAAGGCGAAAGAAATGATGCCTGATGAACCTGTTATTACGTTTGGGTTAGCAGAATTATATAGTAGTAAAGGTGAAGAACAAAAGGCAATTACTTATTATGAATCGCTATTAGCTGAACATAAAGTAATGGGTGGTGTTGTAATCGCACTTCGTCTTGCAGAAACGTTAAGTGCGATTGGAAACTGGGAAGAGGCGATTTCTTATTATGAAGCAGGCCTAGAGGAACAAAAAGATATTCACTCATTATTTGGATATGCCTTCACATTATACCAAGGTGAAGAATATCAGAGAGCAATCGGTGCTTGGCAAGAACTAAAAGAATTAGACCCTGAGTACGCATCACTGTACATGTATTTAGCGAAAAGCTATGAAAAAGAAGGAATGCTTCAAGAAAGCTATGAAACGCTTCATGAAGGAATTAAAGTAGATGAGCTTTCAGTTCCGTTTTATGTAGAGTTAGCGAACATTGCGGCGAAATTAGGAAAAATAGTAGAAGCAGAGGAAGTTCTTCAAAAAGCACTTGAGTTAGACCCAGGGCATTTAGGCGCAACATTAAAATATGCGTATATCTTAAAAGGACAAGAAAAGTACGAAGAGTTAATTGCAATTGTAGAGCGTGCTATTGATAGTGGAGAACCAGATACACAACTACTTTGGGACCTTGCGTATGCAAAAAAACAATTAGAAATGTATTCGGATGCATTAAAACACTATGAAAGTGCATATACTTCTTTTAAGAATCATCCAGACTTCTTAGAAGAATACGGTTATTTCTTATTGGAAGAAGGAAAGCGAAAAGAGGCGAAAGAAGTATTTACCCAGTTATTACAACTAGACCCGACACAAATTCATATTGAAGAGTTGTTATATAATTTAGAGGATTTTTCATAAGTTGGAAGGAAACTGAATGCCGCTTCTTGAATCTAAAAAGAAAAGAGAAAGACAGAGGAGGGACTTAATTGCTATGAATACCCCTGTTTCTGTAAACGAGAAGAAGGATTTTGTAAAATGGTTTTTGAATAATTACCAACTGAAACAGCGTGAATGTGTATGGATTCTGAATTATTTAATGAGTCACGACCAATTGATGCATAAAGTCCACTTCGTAGAGCATGCAAAATATTGTCCGCGTGGCTTAGTGATGTCAGCGAATTGTGTGAAAGACACACCGTTTCACTTTTTTAAACAAAATGTTATGACAACAGATGCTGAAAAATCGTTTCATGATATTCGTTTAAATCGAGATGAGGATATTTATATTCAACTCAACTTTAAATCATCGTTTCAAAATGCGAATTATGTAGCTGTATTAGAAGAAAACCCATATCTACCAAAGCATATTGAAGTAAATGAAAAAGATCGTTTACTTGCAGAAAGGTTTTTGGAAGAAAGTGTATTTTCATTTAGGAGAGAACGCCTTTTGAAACAAATTGATGAAGCGTTAGATAAGCAAGATAAGGAAGCGTTTCATAGATTAACGGCCGAGTTAAAGACTTTATAGAATTTATTTGGATTAATAAATTTTTACAAATTTCAGACTTTCGCCAAGAAAAACTACCTATATTGGGTAGTTTTTCTTTTTTTACCTCTTTTAGTATGGTTTAATATATATAAAGTGAAAGTTCTGTCATTTGCAAGTGAAGGAGGGAAGGAATTTGAAGTGGAGTGTAAAAGATGTGGAACAGTTTGAACAAGCAAGAGAGTATGTTGATACAGGAGTAATACCGCTTTTATCAATTTCGGCAGCACAAGAAATGAAAATGGTTGTAGAACAAGGTGAATTTATCGAATTGTTGAGCACGGAATTGGAAAGAGAGTATAAAGGAAGAGTGCTTTTACTACCTGCGTTTACGTATTTGGTAGAAAGTCAAAAGAATGAAAAAGGTCGTTTGCAAGAATGGACAAATCATTTACGAAGCGAAGGTTTTAAGCATATTGCTTATGTTACAAGTGATTTTTCATGGAAAGAGGATATGCAAGAGTTACAGGGAGATTTATTTTGGTTTCCTTCATTAGCATTAGAACAATTTAGTGATCAAGCAAAAAGAGAAGTTATTCATGCACATATAAAAAATATAATGGTGATGTTGGAAGAGAAGTGGGGAAACTCGCAATAAACAGAAAGTTCTTATTATTATGAGTAGTATGATATTGACCTGTGCATGAGCGTATTATATCATGATAGTGTCCTAGTTTTTATTTTTTATATAATTTATCACGAGGGGACAATTTCTGATAGAGGGGGGAAATTTTCGTGAGCGAGAAAGAACATCGCGTGTCAAGAAGACAATTTTTAAATTACACACTCACAGGGGTAGGAGGCTTTATGGCTGCCGGTATTTTAATGCCGATGACGCGATTTGCGCTTGATCCGGTGTTAAGAAAAGAAGCCGGAACAGATATGGTTGCTGTTGCGCAAGTAAAGGATATTACAACAGAGCCGAAGCGTTTCGATTTTAAAGTGAAACAGGTTGATGGTTGGTACAAGTCTGAAGAACCAAAATCGGCTTGGGTTCATAAAGATGAAAGCGGAGACATTGTTGCGTTCTCTCCAGTATGTAAACATTTAGGATGTACAGTTAACTGGAATTCGGACAAAGCACATCCGAATCAATTCTTTTGTCCATGTCACGGGGGTCGTTATACAAAAGATGGGATGAACATTAAAGGTACGCCACCCCTTGCTCCGCTGGATGTGTACGAGTCTAAAGTGAAAGATGGAACGCTGTATCTAGGAAAAGCGAAGCCAAGAGGGGGTGCAAAGTAGATGTTAAATAAAATTTATGATTGGGTAGATGAAAGATTAGATATTACACCGATATGGCGTGATATCGCTGATCATGAAGTACCTGAACATGTAAACCCGGCACATCACTTTTCTGCATTCGTCTATTGCTTTGGAGGACTTACCTTTTTCGTTACTGTAATTCAAATTTTATCTGGAATGTTTTTGACGATGTATTATGTGCCTGATATTAAAAATGCTTGGGAATCAGTTTACTATTTACAAAATGAAGTTGCTTATGGGCAAATTGTTCGTGGTATGCACCACTGGGGTGCTAGTCTCGTAATTGTAATGATGTTTTTACATACACTCAGAGTTTTCTTCCAAGGTGCGTATAAAAAGCCCCGTGAGTTAAACTGGATTGTTGGTGTTCTTATTTTCTTTGTTATGTTAGGTCTTGGTTTTACCGGATATTTATTACCGTGGGATATGAAAGCTTTATTTGCTACAAAAGTAGGGATTCAAATTGCAGAGCAAACACCGCTCATTGGTCCTTATATTAAAACATTACTCGCTGGTCATTCCGAAATTGTTGGCGCTCAAACATTAACTCGCTTCTTTGCTATTCACGTCTTCTTCTTACCAGCAGCACTTCTAGGTTTAATGGCCTTCCACTTCATCATGATTCGCAAACAAGGTATTTCCGGTCCACTATAAGAGATTGCTAAATTAAAGGGGAAAGAACTAAAGGAGGGAGATTATGCATCGCGGCAAAGGGATGAAGTTTGTAGGAGATTCTCGGGTACCGGTAGCTCGGAAACCAAATATTCCAAAAGACTATTCTGAATACCCAGGGAAAACAGAAGCATTTTGGCCGAACTTCTTGTTAAAAGAATGGATGGTTGGTGCAGTTTTTTTAATCGGTTATTTATGTTTAACAGTGGCGCATCCGTCGCCGCTTGAGAGAATGGCGGATCCAACAGATGCTGGATATATACCACTTCCAGATTGGTATTTCTTATTCTTGTATCAGTTATTAAAGTATTCTTATGCTTCCGGTTCATTTACTGTAATTGGAGCGTTTATTATGCCAGGGATTGCGTTTGGTGCATTACTGTTAGCTCCATTTCTTGATCGAGGTCCAGAAAGACGTCCATTGAAGCGTCCTGTAGCAACTGGATTTATGCTTTTAGCAATTGCATCGATTATCTTTTTAACTTGGGAATCTGTAGCACACCACGACTGGGAAGCTGCAAAGAAACAAGGAGCAATTGTAAAAACCGCGCCAGTTGATAAAAATGATGATGGCTATAAATTAATGCAAAAAAATACTTGTTTAACATGTCATGGTGACAACTTACAGGGCGGGGCGGCAGCACCAGCACTGCAAAACTTAACTTTAAAGCCAGAAGAAATTGCTAAAATTGCGAAAGATGGAAAAGGTTCCATGCCTAAAGGTGTATTTAAAGGTACAGATGAGGAACTGAAGAAGCTTTCGGAATTCGTTGCAAAGTATAATAAAAAATAATAAAAAGCTGACTACAAAATTTGTAGTCAGCTTTTCTATTTAGTTGGATGAAGTTTGTTATAATAGAGTAGGATTTAGTGAATGAATTACTTTGCTTGAAAGGTGTTGGACATACAGATTGGTGTACTTGTATGCAATGTTAAGACAACGCTCGGTATTATTATTTTTATTGGTTGTTAACATATTAGGTACAATTTACGGGTTTATATGGTACGGAAATCAACTGAAAGAAACGTCACCTATATTTTGGCCGTTTGTACCAGATAGTCCTATGGCGAGTCTCTTTTTTGTCTTTGTTTTAATTGCTTTTTTGACAAAGAGAAACTGGGGATTAATAGAAGCGCTAGCGATTGTTACTTTAATAAAATATGGTATTTGGGCTGTTGTTGTAAATGCGATTATGATTTACGTAAAAGGTCCTATTGGCCTTATGGGCTACATGTTAATGCTTTCGCACTTTGCGATGGCAGTGCAAGGTGTTTTATATGCTCCATTTTACCGTATAAAAAAATGGCATTTTATAGTAGCGGGTGTATGGACGTTGCATAACGATGCAATTGATTATTTATTTTGGCAAATGCCACGATATGGAATTATGCATTTGTTTGTAGAGGAAATTGGTTATTTTACGTTTTGGTTAAGCGTTGCTGTACTATGTATTACATATTATTGTTGCTTACGTGAGCACAGGAAACAATTTTCTTTATGATGGTTAGAACATTTAGGGGGAGAACATGGAGAAAAATAAGAGTGGTACAAAAATATTGGATCGATTGATTACTTTAGTTGTTTCATATAGCATAGCATTTTCTATTTTTGCACTCGCAACAACGGCAGTTGTGTATGGAAAATGGCTGTATTATTTTGAAATTGATTTTTTAAATATTCCTGATTTAGCGGATATGACGAAGGATGAAATTAAAAGAAATTACGATGTGCTTATTACATATTTATCCCCGTTTTATGACGGAGCATTACATTTGCCAACATTAGATATGTCTACAAATGGCCGTATTCATTTTGTAGATGTTAAAAATATTTTAGTAAAGATTCAATATGTGATGTATGCGACAATTATGATTGCAGTGATAGGTGGAATTTATTTATTAAAAAAGAAAAATGAAAAGTTTTTACTGCACGGATCGATTTTAACAATCATTTTTCCGATAGCGCTTATGTTACCAATCGCTATTAATTTTGAAAAGAGCTTTGTATTATTCCATAAGCTTTTATTCAGTAATGATTATTGGATGTTTGATATTGAAACGGATCCAGTTATATTAATGCTACCAGAGGAGTTCTTTATGCATGCTGCGTGTGCTATTTTATTATTCATTTTAGGTGGTAGTATACTTTGTTATAGCTTATATAGATATTTCGTAAAAAAGAAAAGGATGTCAAAGAAAAAATTCTCTGCTTAAAGAGAATTTTTTCTTTGTAAAACGATAATATATTTTTCGGTTCAGTTCTGTTCTATTCTTGTCCCAATTAACATATTTTGTACTAGTAGTTATAGGGGGGACCGGGATGAAGAGAACATTAATTGGATTGATAGCATTTCTAATTATAATGTTTCCGTTACGTATATATGCTGAAGAGTGGAATGAGCTAACAGGGTTGTTAGACGACTCGTTACAGTTAGTGAAGCGTAATGAAGATGAAAAAGCGGTACAAGTATTACAACTTTTCTCAGAGCAATTTTTAATGAAGGGGAATGAAAAGAAGCATGAAGTAACACCAGATCAAGTTAGAGTTATTTCTTTAGCTTACGACAAGGCGCAGCAATCGCTCTCTGAAGAAGGTTTAGGTAAGCAAGCTAAAATGGATAATGTGTTGGCATTACAACTTGCTGTTGATGCACAAGTATCGAAATATCAACCACTTTGGATGGAAAGAGAAAGGAAAGTAATGGATGCCTTTTCTCAAATGGAAAAAGCGATGGAAAAAGAAGATGCTGGGCAGTTTCAACAAACATTAAATACATTTTTAAATGAATTCAATATTATTTATCCAAGTTTAATGATTGCTTTGCCAGAAAACGAGGTACAGCGTGTAAATGTTCATTTATCTTATTTGGATGAATTTCGTAACGTTATGTTAAAAACGAAAGGTGGCCAAATGCAATTAGGGATTATTAAAGGGGATTTGCAAAAGATATTTCACACAGTAAAAAAGGATGAAATTGCACCTTCTCTCATTTGGTTTATGACAATTACTGGGGGACTTATTTTATTCACATTAACTTATGTTGGATGGAGAAAGTATAAAGGAGAGAGAGAAAAAAGAAAAAGTAATGTGCATTCTAAAAATAGATAATGTAATAAGTAAAGATATGGATTGTAAGGTTTATTCATTGACAATAGTGGCAGAAGAAAATAGAATGAGAAGTACTATAATTAAAACTTCAATGGAGGTTCATGATGTTTTATTTAATTTACTTCGCGATCATAATGATCATACCGTTGTATGCACAGTCAAGAGTACGAAGTGCCTATAGCAAGTATTCACAAGTTTATTCAACATCAGGTATGACAGGAGCGGAAGTGGCTCGAAAAATTTTAGATGAAAATGGATTATACAATGTAGCTGTGGAAGAAACACCAGGTCATTTATCAGACCATTATGATCCAACGGCCAAGACGGTTCGATTATCAACAGATAACTATTATGGACATTCAGTTGCTGGTACAGCAGTGGCAGCACATGAAGTAGGACACGCAATTCAAGATGCGCAAGATTATAACTTTATGCGTATTCGTCATTCGTTAGTTCCTGTGGCGAATTTTGGATCGAATATATCATGGGTATTTATTATGATTGGTATATTTGCGACAATGTCGAAACTATTGTTATTAGGAATTATTTTAATGGCTGCAGGTGTTGTGTTCCAACTTGTTACATTACCAGTTGAGTTCGATGCTTCAAAGCGTGCAATGCAACAAATTGAAGCGTTAGGTATCGTATCAACAGATGAATATGGCCAAGCTCGTAAAGTATTAAATGCAGCAGCATTAACATATGTAGCAGCTGCAGCTGTAGCGGTATTTGAATTATTACGTCTCGTATTAATGTATACTGGTATGCAGCGTAGCGACGACTAAAGACTATCAATTTTGATAGTCTTTTTTTGTTGTGTGGATTGAATTATATAATGTATTACAAATAGAAATAATAGAAGTAATGCGGAAAGGCGGTGGGGGAAATGAAATATCCAGACCATTTAGTAAAACAAGTGAAAGAGCGTAGTGCTCCTTATCAACTAGAAGGTTTTTTAAGTGGACAAGGTCCTGAAAATCCCAAATTTATGTTGTTAGGAGAAGCGCCTGGTGAAACAGAAATTCATAATGGGATTCCGTTTAGCGGGAGGTCGGGAAAACAATTAATGGTTTTTTTAGAGCGTATTCACGTTACGAGGGAAGAAGTATATATTACGAGCGCTGTTCGGAGTAGACCTTATAAATGGCGAGAGAAAAAAGAACGAAATGGTGAAAGCATACAAAAAAAGTATAATAGAACGCCAAATCAAGGAGAAATAGTTGCCCATGCGCCTTTGTTAGATTATGAATTAGAGGAAATAAATCCGAGGCTTATCGTCACACTTGGAAATATTGGTCTTCAACGTTTAACAGGAAAAAATAAAAAAATCACAGATGTACACGGGCAATTATTAAAACAGCCCATTCAAAAATTAAAGGATATGCAAAGTGCAGAGTTTACATGGTCAGAGAATGAATATCATGTTTTTCCAACTTTTCATCCAGCTTCCATTTTTTATAATCGGAGTTTATTGGAGCTTATTTATGAGGATTTGGAGAAGCTTAAAAGACTTGTAATAAAAAACTAGAAAAGCTAAGGCGCTTTTCTAGTTACATTTAATTATGTAAAGGGTTTTTATTTTCATCTAACGTAAATCCTTCACCAACTACATCATGTACATCACTTACAGCGACAAATGCATGAGGATCTACTGAAGTAATAATATTCTTTAATTTCACGATTTCATTTTTAGCAACAACGCAATACAGTACGTTACGTTCCATTTTTGTATACGATCCAACAGCCTTTAAAAAGGTTGCTCCGCGCTCCATTTCAGATAAAATTTTGGCAGCAATTTCATCGTTTTTCTCTGAGATAATAGTCGCTCCTTTGGCGGCATAGGCTCCTTCTTGCATAAAATCAATGACTTTAGCCCCGATAAAAACAGCAACTAACGTATACATACCCTCGCGGTATGATAAATAGGTAAGAATAGAGACGACGATAACGACAGCATCGAACATAAACATCGTTTTACCCATACTCCAGCCAACATATTTGTGGGCTAGTCGTGCGATAATATCTACACCGCCAGTAGTCCCGCCATATTTAAATATTATCCCAAGGCCGATACCGATAAATGCCCCGGCGAATAAAGCTGCGAGTGTCATATCATTTTGCAAGTTTAAATGTAAGTTGAGCACTTCGTAACGCTGGAAAATCCATAGAAATAAAGATACGCTAAATGTGCCGATTAATGTATATAAAAATGTCGTTCTGCCAAGTAACCTCCAACCAATAAAAAATATAGGGATATTTAAAATTAAGTTTGAGTAGGAAGGATCAAACTTAAATAAAAAATACAATAATAGTGTAATACCAGTAAACCCACCTTCTGCAAGGTGGTTTTCAATATTGATATTGACAATACCGAAAGAAAATATAGCGGAACCGATTAAAATAAAAATAATATTTCGCATCTTCAATTTTGATGTCATATAGAAATCCCCCTAATTATGTAATGATTACATTGCTCCGCTGAAACGGTAAAACATAATAATAAGTAATTTCTAGTTGCTAGTGAAAATAGTAAGAACTCGATTAGTATGGGCTAATCTTTTGCAAAAAGCGCAAAAGAAAGTTTCACTTTATTATAGTCTATCCAAAAAAGGGTCGCAAATAGGTGTTTGGCGGGGAATAATATTTGTCAAATCGCGATGAATTGGCTAACATGAAAGAGGAAGGATTAGAGGTGAATAGTATGGAAGCAAAAACGATGAAAGATATGCAGAAAGAAGTAGATGCATATATTGGTCAGTTTAAAGAAGGTTATTTCAGTCCGCTTGCAATGATGGCTCGTTTAACGGAAGAAATGGGAGAGCTTGCGAGAGAGGTAAATCATTATTATGGTGAGAAACCGAAGAAAACAACTGAAAAAGAAAGAAGTATTGAAGAAGAGCTTGGAGATGTATTATTTGTTATGATTTGTATGGCAAATAGTTTAAATATTGATTTAGAGACAGCACATAACATTGTAATGAATAAATTTAATACACGTGATAAAGATCGCTGGACACGTATTGATGAGGGAGAGAAAGAATAATGAAAGAAATTAAAGTAATTATCGCCGGACCAAGAGGACGTATGGGACATGAAGCAGTCCTTCTTATGGAAAGAACGGAACATTTTAATTTAGTAGCAGCAGTGGATTATAAGCATGGTGGTGAGAAGATTTCTGATTTACCTGGCATGCCAGCATTACATGCACCGATTTACGCTGATTTACATACTTGTTTAGATGAAGTAGAAGCAGATGTGTTGTTAGATTTAACAACACCAGAAGTTGGGAAACAACACGTTACACTTGCAGTTGAGCGTGGACTTCGTTCTGTTATTGGTACAACTGGATTTACAGAAGAAGAATTGGCACGTTTAACAGAGAATGCAAAAGAAAAAGCAGTAGGAACAATTATTGCTCCAAACTTTGCAATTGGTGCAGTTCTTATGATGAAATTCTCACAAATGGCAGCGAAATATTTCCAAGATGTTGAGGTAATTGAATTACATCATGATCAAAAATTAGACGCACCATCTGGTACAGCTGTAAAAACGGTAGAATTAATTCGTCAAAATCGTGAATCAAAGCAGCAAGGTCATCCAAATGAAGTAGAGCAACTAGCAGGTGCACGTGGTGCAAATGTAGACGGTATTCACATTCATAGTGTACGTTTGCCAGGGCTTATTGCACACCAAGAAGTAATGTTTGGTGGAGATGGACAAATGTTAACAGTTCGTCATGATTCATTCAATCGTGCATCATTTATGTCAGGTGTAAAACTATCAATTGAGACAGTAATGAACCTTGATCATCTTGTGTACGGTTTAGAAAATATTATCGACTAAAGGGGAGACAACGGATGAAAATTGCCTTAATCGCACATGACAAAAAGAAAAATGATATGGTTTCGTTTGCATACGCATATAAACCAATTTTTGAGCAACATGAATTATTTGCAACAGGAACGACAGGGCTTCGTATTATGGAAGCGACTGGATTAGTTGTAACAAGATATCAATCTGGCCCTCTTGGTGGAGATCAAGAAATTGGTGCAATGATTGCAAAAAACGATTTAGATATGGTGATTTTCTTCCGCGATCCATTAACAGCACAGCCGCATGAACCGGATGTGAATGCATTGCTTCGTTTATGTGATGTATATGCGATTCCACTTGCAACGAATATGGCAAGTGCTGAAATGTTGATGCACGCATTAGAGCGAGGAGATTTAGATTATCGTAAGTTAAGAAAATGAGGGGAACAATTATGAGTGGATTACATATATTAGCGTTTGGTGCTCATGCCGATGATGTTGAAATCGGCATGGCTGGTACCATCGCTAAATATACAAAGCAAGGGTATGAAGTAGGTATTTGTGATTTAACAGAAGCTGATCTTTCTTCCAATGGAACGATAGAGTTGAGAAAAGAAGAAGCAGAGGTCGCAGCTCGTATAATGGGAGTAAAAACGAGGCTGAATTTAGCGATGCCAGACCGTGGTTTGTATATGAAAGAAGAGTATATACGTGAAATTGTCAAGGTGATCCGTACATATAAACCAAAACTAGTTTTTGCGCCATACTATGAAGATCGTCATCCAGATCATGCAAATTGTGCAAAGCTTGTGGAAGAGGCTATTTTTTCAGCAGGAATCCGTAAATATATGCCGGAACTTTCACCACATCGTGTGGAGTCTTTTTATAATTATATGATTAATGGTTTTCATAAACCGAATTTTTGTATAGATATAAGTGAGTACCTCTCTATAAAGGTGGAAGCATTAGAAGCATATGAAAGTCAATTTTCAACAGGAAGTGATGGTGTTAAGACACCGTTAACAGAAGGATACGTTGAAACTGTGATTGCTCGTGAGAAGATGTTTGGAAAAGAAGTTGGAGTCTTGTATGCCGAGGGATTTATGAGTAAGAAACCGGTTTTATTACATGCTGATTTATTAGGGGGATGTAAATGAAATTAAAAATAGGTATTACATGTTATCCTTCTGTAGGTGGTTCTGGAGTTGTTGGAACAGAATTAGGAAAGCAATTGGCGGAACGCGGGCATGAAATTCACTTTATTACATCGGGTTTACCATTCCGGTTAAATAAAGTATATCCAAACATATATTTTCATGAAGTGACGGTAAGCCAGTACTCTGTATTTCAATATCCACCATACGATTTAGCGTTAGCAAGTAAAATGGCAGAGGTTGCACAAAGAGAAAACTTAGACATTTTACATGTGCATTACGCAATACCACATGCAATTTGTGCATATTTAGCAAAACAAATGATCGGAGAGCGTATTAAAATTGTTACAACCTTGCATGGAACAGATATTACTGTGTTAGGTTCCGACCCTTCGTTAAATAATTTAATTCGTTTTGGTATTGAGCAATCGGATGTTGTTACTGCTGTCTCGCATTCATTAATTAACGAAACGCATGAGCTTGTAAAACCAAGTAAAGAAATTCAAACGGTATATAACTTTATAGACGAACGTGTATATTTCAAACGTAATATGTCTCAATTAAAGAAAGAATACGGTATAAGTGAGAGTGAAAAAGTACTTATTCATATTTCGAATTTCCGTAAAGTGAAACGTGTGCAGGATGTTGTTGAGGCATTTGCTAAAATTGTTAAAGAAGTAGATGCGAAGTTGCTTCTTGTTGGAGACGGACCAGAATTCTGTACGATTTTACAGATAGTGAAGAATTTACATATTGAAGATCGTGTTTTATTCCTAGGGAAGCAAGATAATGTTGCAGAACTACTTGCGATGAGTGATTTAATGTTGCTTCTATCAGAGAAGGAAAGTTTTGGTCTTGTTTTATTAGAAGCAATGGCGTGTGGTGTACCTTGTATCGGAACACGGGTTGGAGGTATTCCAGAGGTTATTCAACACGGGGAAACAGGATATTTATGTGAAGTTGGCGATACAACAGGAGTGGCAAATCAAGCTACTCAGCTATTAAAGGACGAGGAACTTCACCGTAATATGGGAGAACGAGCAAGAGAAAGTGTTTATGAGCAATTTCGCTCAGAAAAAATTGTTTCACAATATGAAACGATTTACTATGACGTACTAAGGGATGACAAAAATGGAAAGATTTAAAAAAGCTAGTTCTATTATTGAGACATTAAAACAACAAGGACATGAGGCTTACTTTGTTGGTGGGAGCGTACGAGATCTTATTATCGATAGGCCGATTGGAGATATTGATATTGCGACATCTGCTTTACCAGAAGAAGTGATGGCTATATTCCCAAGAAATGTTCCTGTTGGTCTTGAGCATGGAACTGTAATTGTTTTAGAAAATGGTGAGCCTTATGAGGTAACTACTTTTCGAACAGAAAGCGAATATGAAGATTTTCGAAGACCTAGTAGTGTTCAATTTGTTCGTTCATTAGAAGAGGATTTAAAACGTCGTGATTTCACGATGAATGCAATTGCTATGACAGAAGAAGGCGAAATGGTTGATTTATTTGCTGGACAGGAAGCCATTCAACAGAGAGAAATTGTGACAGTTGGAAATGCTGCGGATCGTTTTCAAGAAGATGCCCTGCGAATGATGCGTGGTATTCGGTTTGTAAGCGCGTTAGGTTTTTCATTAGAAACGAAAACGAAGCAAGCGATTGAAACGTATGGACATTTGCTAGAACATATAGCAATTGAGCGCATTACAGTAGAGTTTGAGAAATTGTTAACTGGTACATATTGTGTGAAAGGTCTCAAAGAATTAGTAGAGACGAAGCTATTTTCTCATTTGCCATATTTACAAATGTCAGAAGAGAGACTGTTAAAAGCTACGCAGTATAAATGGGATTCTTTCGAAACGGATATTGAGGCGTGGGCATTTTTCTTATATTGTATCGGAGAAGAACATCCATCTGTCTTTTTACGTCAATGGAAGTTTTCGAATAAAAAAATAAAAGATATTGTTGCAGTTTTATTGGCAATCCGTACTAGAAAGGAGAAGGATTGGGATACAGTCCTTCTTTATAAAACGGGAATTTATATCGCTGAAATGGCAGAGAGAGTATATGAAGCGATGATTGAAAGCTATGATCCTACATCTGTTAAACGAGTACAATCAATGTTTCATGCATTGCCAATCCAGGGTCGTCAAGAAATGAATGTGACTGGTAATGATTTATTAAACTGGGCAAACAAAAAGCCTGGTCCGTGGGTTGCTGACATGCTTCAGAAAATCGAGGAAGCAATTGTAAAAGGAAACGTAGTTAATGAGAAAGAGCGTATAAGGGAGTGGCTGCAAGGATGCAATCTACTATAAGAAAGCAGTTATTACAAGTTTTTTCTGAAGCGGATGGCGAGTTTGTATCCGGCCAAACGATTAGTGATAAACTTGGTTGTTCAAGAACTGCTGTGTGGAAACATATGGAAGATCTCCGGAGTGAGGGATATGAACTTGAAGCTGTGCGCCGATTAGGTTACCGAATTGCAAGTAAGCCAGACAAAGTGACTGCTAATGAAATTCAGTTAGGGCTACAAACGAAGCGAATTGGTAGAACAGTGTATTTTGAAGAAACTGTTGAATCAACGCAGCACATTGCAGCAAAACTTGCTTATGAAGGTGCAGAAGAAGGAACTATCGTTGTAGCAGAAGAACAAACAGCGGGAAGAGGTCGTTTAAGCAGAAAATGGCATTCACCAAAAGGAACAGGAATTTGGATGAGTATTATTTTACGCCCATCGATTCCAGTTCATCATGCACCGCAACTTACTTTGTTAGCGGCTGTTAGTGTTGCACAGGCAATTGAAAAATGTACAGGTGTAGACGTGGGAATAAAATGGCCAAATGACATTTTAATTCAAGGTAAAAAGGCTGTAGGTATATTAACAGAAATGCAAGCGGATCCTGATAAAATTAATGCTGTCATTATGGGCATCGGTATTAATGCGAATCAAAAGCAAGAACATTTTGATGAAGAAATTCAGCACATTGCTACTTCATTAGCGATTGAATCAGGTAAGCCGATTGTTCGTGCAGAACTTATGCAACAAATCTATTTACAACTAGAAAAATTATATGAAGAGTATTTACAAAATGGTTTCTCTGTCATTAAAATTCTTTGGGAAAGTTACGCTGTGAGCATCGGGAAAGAAATTACCGCTCGAACGATGAGAGAGACGATTACGGGGTTAGCAAAAGGAATCACAGAGGATGGTGTATTACTTCTGGAGGATCATGAGGGGAAAGTACATCATATTCATTCTGCAGATATCGAAATTAAGTAAAAGAAGTTCCTCTTTTGGAACTTCTTTTTATTTCAATATTTTTGAGTTAAATTTGTAACATGATAATAAATCCTTTTCATATTTAAAGTTCATTTCAAGATATCTTCCGTCTAGTTGGCCTGGCATGTTATTTGACGATTACTTTGCCTTCCATTCCTTTAAGGAGATGGTATCGACATATTAATTCATATGTACCAGTATTTTTAGGTTTCACGGTAATATTCTTTTCTTTTCCTGACTCAACTACGACGTCAATGCCGAGTTTTTTCACTGTAAAGGTGTGCTCGTTTTTACCTTTATTTTTCAATAGTAATGTTGTTGATCCTTCAAGCGGAATCGTGATGACATTTGGATTAAAGTAATCATCATTTAGTTCAACCTCAATCACGTTCGTTACATCGGTGGGTTGTGTTACGACATTAACTGAGGCAAATACATGAAAGAATCCTAAAGACATCCACCATACAATCATTACAAGCAAACTGCTGAATCGAAATAACCACCTGTTCATAGACATCTGCAATCCTCCTTTGTTAAGTACTTTTCCTCAATTAACCTGCATCATTAGTTTAAGAGTTATACTATACAGTTAAATTGATTACAGAAGAAATTAACTTGGAATTTTTTAACATGCGTTGAAAAAACATGTATCTTTTCAGGATTGAATTATCTATAAAAACTTTATCCCGCTATTTACTGGGCAATAAGACCTCCACCTCAAAATTCAGCGGAAGCAAAGAAGTTAGGTGGGGATCGGGCTGATTAAAGTTTCACTTTCTAGCATATATACTCTCTTATTAAATTTCATATACCGTAATCAGAATAAAAAATTATTTTTTCAAAAAAATGTAGTAATTCCCTTTTGTAGTTTGCTATAATTAGTTCGAATGTGGGCAGTATCAGAGCGAACTGCACCATGATTCGAAGTAATACGAAAAATAATAACTTGGATTCTGCCTTGATCCAATAACGGACTGGGACAGAGGGATGAATAATGCCGACTAACACACAACCCTTCTGCCCTTTTATGGCCAGAGGGGTTTTTTATATGATTGCGGCCATCTCCTCTCTCCTGCATAAAGGAGGAGTAGTTTTTGAAAACAAAAACAGATTTTTTGAAGATGAAAGAGCAAGGTGAGCCGATTACAATGCTAACGGCGTATGATTATCCATCTGCTAAATTAGCAGAAGAAGCTGAAGTTGATATGATTTTAGTTGGAGATTCTCTTGGAATGGTTGTACTCGGATACGATTCGACAGTACCTGTAACAGTAGAGGATATGATTCATCATACGAAAGCTGTACGCCGTGGAGCGAAAGAGACGTTTATTGTAACTGATATGCCATTTATGTCGTATCACGTATCATTACAAGAAACGATGGTGAATGCACGCCGCATCGTTCAAGAGAGCGGGGCGCATGCACTGAAGGTAGAAGGTGCTGTAGAAGTTATATCAACGATTCAATATTTGACGAACGCAGGAATTCCTGTTGTAGCGCATTTAGGTTTAACCCCTCAATCTGTAGGAGTGTTGGGTGGATATAAAGTGCAAGGAAAAGATGCGGAGAGTGCAAAGAAATTAATAGAAGATGCAAAGAAATGTGAAGAAGCTGGTGCAATAGCGCTTGTGTTAGAATGTGTACCAATGCAGTTAGCAGAACTTATTTCAGAGCAACTAACAATACCGACAATTGGGATTGGTGCAGGACAAAAAGTAGATGGGCAAGTGCTTGTTTATCATGATCTTATCTCATACGGCGTGAATCGTGTGCCGAAATTTGTGAAGCAATATACATCTGTTCAAGAGGAGATTGTGCGTGGGATTTCACAATATGTTACTGAAGTAAAGACAAGGCAATTTCCTGAAGAAAAACATTCGTTCACAATGAAAGAGGAAGAATGCTTAGCGTTATACGGAGGAAAACAATAATGAAAATCGTAACTACAGTGCAAGAGATGCAGCAAATTACAAACGAACTTCGTGCAAGTGGAAAGAGTATTGGTTTTGTTCCAACGATGGGTTATTTACATGAAGGGCATGCTACCTTATTACGTAAGGCAAGAGAAGAAAATGAAATTGTAGTTTTAAGTGTATTTGTAAACCCGCTGCAATTTGGCCCAAATGAAGATTTAGATCGATATCCTCGTGATATTAATAGAGATGAAAATGTAGCAAAAGAAAACGGTGTAGATTATTTGTTTTATCCGAGTGTAGAAGAAATGTATCCAGCAGAACAAACAACAACAGTAGAAGTTGTGAAGCGCACGGACGTATTATGCGGTCAACAAAGACCTGGTCATTTTGCTGGTGTTGCAACTGTACTAATGAAACTATTTAATATTACGCTGCCAACGCGTGCTTATTTCGGTATGAAAGATGCTCAACAAGTTGCAGTAATTGAAGGATTTGTAACTGATTTCAATATTCCGGTTACAATCGTACCAGTTGATATTGTAAGGGAAGAAGATGGATTAGCGAAAAGTTCTCGTAACGTGTACCTATCACAAGATGAACGTGAAGAGGCTCTTCATTTATACCGCAGCCTATGTATAGCGAAAGAAAGAATTGAGGTAGGTGAACGTAATCCGGAAATCATTACAAATCTTGTGAAAGAGTATATTGAGACGCATACGAAAGGCACTGTAGATTATGCGGATTTATATGCATATCCGTCATTAACAATGGTAGAGAAAGTCGAAGGACGAATCATTTTAGCTATTGCAGTTAAGTTTGAAAATGTAAGATTAATTGACAATATAACATTAACGGTTAAATAAGGGGGAGCACCTATGTTTCGCACAATGATGAGAGCAAAGTTACATCGTGCAACTGTAACGGAGGCAAATTTAAATTATGTAGGTAGTATTACAATTGATGAAGATTTAATGGATGCAGTAAATATTGTAGAAAACGAAAAAGTCCAAATTGTAAATAATAATAATGGTGCTCGTTTAGAGACATACGTTATTAAAGGGGAACGCGGTAGTGGTGTTGTTTGTTTAAACGGTGCTGCGGCAAGGCTTGTACAACCAGGGGACAAAGTAATTATTATTTGTTATGGGCTAGTTACGGAAGAAGAGGTTCATAAACAAGAACCCAAAATTGCAGTACTAGACGATAATAATCAAATTATTGAAATGTTAGGTGCTGAAAAAGCGGGTACGATATTATAAGTAGAAAGGCTATCTCCATTGCGGAGATAGCTTTTTTGTGCATCTTTTCATTAAGATGAGATAAAACGTGGTATAGTAACATTATATAAATTATTGTTGTTTGAAAGGTAAGAAATTGAGGTGTTACATATATGAGTAAGCGTTATGTCGTTGTTGATTTAGAGACGACAGGGAACTCCTGGAAAGATGGGAAGGATAAAATTACCCAAATTGCAGCTGTTGTAGTAGAAGATGGAGAGATATTGGAGATTTTTTCGTCTTTTGTTAACCCAAAGAGAGAGATCCCACCATTTATTACAGAATTAACAGGGATTGATGAAAGTCTTGTAAAACAAGCCCCGTTATTTCAAGATGTAGCCCCGATGATTGTTGAGCTATTACAAGGTGCGGCTTTCGTTGCGCATAATGTTCACTTTGATTGGAATTTTTTAAATGAAGAATTAAGACAGGCTGGATATACAGAAATACATTGTCCTAAAATCGACACGGTTGAATTGGCTCAAATTCTTTTACCGACAGCTGATAGTTATAAATTACGTGATTTAGCTAAGAAGCATGAACTAGAACATGATCAACCACATCGTGCGGATAGTGATGCTCTTGCAACAGCGGAATTATTTTTACAATTTTTAAATGAAATTGAAAAGTTACCACTTGTCACGTTGCAATCGCTTTATGAATTAAGCGATGTGTTCCAAAGTGATATAGCTGATGTGCTTTCTGAAAATATTTTAAAGAAAGTAATGAATGGTAAAGAAGATATAGCGGAGTATGAAATACATCGAAATATTGCGCTGAAAAAGCGGAACTATTCCTTAAACCTTGGAGAAACGTGTTCCTCAAAGTTTGATGCTTTCTTGAATAAAACGATGGATAAATTGGAATCACATATGCCAAAGTTTGAAAGAAGAGAAAGTCAACAACTGATGATGAAAGAGATATATACGGCGTTAAGAGACTCTCGTTTTTCACTAATTGAAGCCGGTACAGGAACAGGAAAGACTCTTGCATATTTGCTTCCTAGTCTTTATTTTGCAAAGAGAAAAGAAGAACCTGTCATTATAAGTACACAAACGGTACAACTCCAACAACAAATATTAGAAAAAGAAATACCGTTATTACAAAAAATAATGCCATTTTCATTTGAGGTAGCTCTTCTTAAAGGAAGAAAGCATTATCTTTGCTTACACAAATTTGAGTATGCTTTACAAGAGGAAGAAAAAAATTATGATATGGCACTTACGAAGGCGAAGATTTTAGTTTGGCTATTGCAAACTGAAACGGGTGATCAAGACGAATTAAATATTCCTGAGGGCGGAAAGTTACTTTGGAATCGTATTTGTAGTGATGCGTATAGTCCAGGCGGTATGCAAAGTAATTGGTTTAGTCGTTGTTTTTACCAGCGAGCGAAGAATAAAGCTTTATTTGCAGATATCGTTATCACAAATCATGCGTTATTATTTCAAGATTTTTCAAGTGAAGAACCGTTGTTTGCTTCATGCGAACATATTATTTTTGATGAAGCTCACCATATTGAAGAAGCTGCGAGTAGAACATTGGGTGAACAGTTCTCTTGTATGTATTTTCAATTGGTTATATCTCGTCTTGGGACGCTAGAAACAGAAGATGTACTCTCCAAAGTATATAAAATGATGAAAAAATCAGAGCAAGCATCTCGTTCAACTTTCCGTATGATAAGTTATAGTTTGAAGGAACTTAAGTTTGATGCGGATGAACTCTTCCAAATGTTACGTACTTTTATATTTAAACAAACAAAGCAAGAACAAGGAACGAATAATATGCCGCTCATCTATAGGTATAACGCAGAACTAGAAAAAGGTAAGTTGTGGGATAGTATCGTTGAATTAACAAATCGTTTTATATATGAATTAAGAAGGGTAGTAACTGCTCTTGAGAAGCAAGTGGATATATTGCAAAGTAAGTTAGAATGGGAGATGCATGTTGTAACAGGTGAATTTATGCATTTAATTGAGTTGCTGAGAAAGATGGCAGAATCATTACAGTTACTCGTATTAGAAAAGAATTCGTATGTAACTTGGATGGAGACTGAAACGAAAGGGACGATTCATTCAACAGTTCTATATGCACAGCCTGTTCATATTGGTGAAAGATTTGCTGATGAATTTTTAACAGAAAAAAAGAGTGTTATTTTTACATCCGCAACACTAACAGTTAACGATACGTTTGATTATATAAAAGAGGAACTTGGTTTACATGATTTCGCTCCAAATACTTTAAAGGTTCCGTCGCCATTTCGTTATGATGAACAAATGAAATTAATGGTTTCAACGGATGTACCTTTTATTAAGCAAGTAAGTAATGAGCGATATATTGAATCTGTATCGGAACATATTGCAAAGATAGCGAAAGCCACAAAGGGCAGAATGCTTGTTTTATTCACTTCGTATGAAATGTTAAAAGAAGCGTATGCGAATTTAAAAAATAATGATGAATTAGAGGGTTATTTATTACTCACACAAAGTGTGAATAATAGAAGTCGAAGCCGTTTAATTCGAAAGTTTCAAGAGTTCGACAAATCAATTTTATTAGGGACGAGCAGTTTCTGGGAAGGGATAGATATTCCAGGAGATGCCTTAAGTTGTCTTGTTATTGTCCGTCTACCATTTACGCCGCCTCATCAGCCGATGATGGAAGCGAAAGGTGAGTGGCTAAAAAATCAAGGTGAGGATGTATTCGCTAAATTAGCGCTGCCACAAGCAATATTACGTTTCAAACAAGGATTCGGCCGCTTAATTCGAACGAATACAGATACAGGAACGGTAGTAGTGTTAGATCGTCGTTTGACGAGTTCTTCCTATGGAAAACGATTTCTACAATCGATCCCTAACGTACCTCTTTATGAAGGACCATTAGAAGAATTATTAGTACAATTAGAAGAACCATCAAATGAATAAAAATGGAAGAAAAATACGCCTGAAGTATTTATAAACTTCAGGCGTAAAAAATGTGGGTAGGAGGAATTTTATTTTTCTTACTTCTTGTATACAAAATGTGTTGGTTTTCGACTTGAAACCTTTTTTTGCTGTACATGTCCTGCTATAATAGATGGGTGATGAAGCAGGGGTTGTAAAGAATGTACTCTTATTGTAACCGCATTGCGTTCTTCTATAATTAGAAATTTTTGTGTAACGGAGGAGTTTTTTCATGGAGAAGAAAATCGAAGTACTATCAACGACGCGTATTAAATATTCGTCTGATTTGTATAAAATTGTTGATAGTTTGAATCGTACGTTAAAAGAGCAGGACCTCATGTTCGGACTAGCATTAGACGAAAAAGATAAAGAAACAGCTGTATTTACGATTTACAGAACGTAGTGATACAATGAAAAAGTGGATCTTTGCAATCATTATTGTTATCGTTGCTAGCGGAATATATGGGGCGTATGTTTATAATAAAGCAATGGGGAAGAAAATTCCAAAAGAGTCGAAATTTGTAGAAATTGCTAAAGAAAAAGCAAAGCTTACAAAGGTGAAATCTGTTGATTATTACAACGGAAAATCTGCATATATAGTCGTGCAAGGTACAGATGAAAAGGGAGAACAACTTATCGTTTGGGTGCCGGAGAAAAAAGGGGATACTGTAGTAAGGAAAAAGAGCGAAGGTATTTCTGAAAAAGAGGCTATACAAAGAACATTAGAACAAGTCGGCAATGAAAGTAAGGAATCAAAAAGTAAGCCGAAAGAGATTATGAAAGTGAAATTAGGCTTTGAAAATGATGTACCACTATGGGAAGTTACATATATTGATGATGACAATCGTTATAGTTATTACTATCTTGAATTTAAAGATGGAAAATTTTTAAGACGATATAGCATTGAAAAATAGATGTAGGGGGAACTACAAATGAAATTAGCAAAGCGAGTAGCTGCTTTAACACCGTCTTCAACTTTAGAAATTACAGCAAAGGCACAAGCATTAAAAGCAGAGGGTCATGATGTAATTGGATTAGGGGCAGGGGAACCTGACTTTAATACACCAGAGCATATTATGGATGCTGCACATAAAGCGATGTTAGAAGGGCATACGAAGTATACACCAACAGGTGGATTACAATCGTTAAAACAAGAAATTGTGAAGAAATTTACTCGCGATCAAGGTATTGCGTATGATCCATCTGAAATTATTGTATGTAATGGCGCAAAGCATGCATTATATACATTATTCCAAGTATTACTTGATGAGGGAGATGAAGTTATCATTCCAACTCCTTACTGGGTAAGCTATCCAGAGCAAGTAAAGCTTGCTGGCGGTAAGCCGGTTTATGTAGAAGGTTTAGAAGACAATGAGTACAAAATTACAGCAAAGCAGCTGCGTGAGGCAATTACAGAGAAAACGAAAGCAGTTATTATTAATTCACCGAGCAATCCAACAGGAATGATTTATAGCAAAGAAGAATTACAACAGCTTGGAGAAGTATGTTTAGAACATGATATTTTAATCGTTTCTGATGAAATTTATGAAAAATTAATTTATGGTGGCGTAGAATATACTTCAATTGCCCAGCTTTCTAATGCATTAAAAGAACAAACACTTATTATTAATGGTGTATCTAAATCTCATTCTATGACAGGATGGCGTATTGGGTATGCTGCAGGAAATAAGCAGCTTATTAAAGCGATGACGAACTTAGCGAGTCATAGTACGTCAAACCCTACTTCAATCGCTCAATACGGCGCAATTGCGGCATATGCGGGCTCACAAGAACCTGTGGAAACAATGCGTCAAGCCTTTGAAGAGAGATTAAACATCATTTATGATAAATTAATTCAAATCCCTGGCTTTACTTGTATTAAACCGCAAGGTGCATTTTACTTATTCCCTAACGTAAAAGAAGCTGTAGCTTTATCAGGATATGCAACAGTTGATGATTGGGCAAAGGCTCTATTAGAAGAGGAAAAAGTGGCTCTTGTACCAGGTACAGGATTTGGTGCTCCAAATAATGTTCGTTTATCATATGCGACATCTCTTGAACAAGTAGAGAAAGCATTAGAACGCATCCATACATTTATGAAAAGTAAAGTGCAAGCTTAATTTTATATTTCATTCATGTAATATAAAAAACCTCCCTATTGATGGGGAGGTTTTTTTGACGAATTGTGGCAAAAAGAAATAGCTAAAGGTGTGTTATACTAGAGAGCGAGGTGTTTGGTGATGAAAAAGAAAATGATGCTACAGTGGTTTGAGCAGGGAAGCATTGCAATTCCAAAATTGCTTATGATGCATTATAAAAAATTAGGTTTAAATGAGACGGAATTTATGGTTGTACTTCATGTACACACATTTTTAGAATCAGGTAATTCGTTTCCGACTCCTTCAGAGATTTCTGAACGGATGACGATAACGGAAATGAAATGTATGGAAGTAATTCAAGCGTTGATTCAAAAAGGTTTTTTATCACTAGAAGGTGGACAAAGATCAGAAGCAATGATGTGCGAAAGTTATTCTTTACAACCGTTATGGGAAAAAATATTACATTTCTTAATGGATGAATCAATAGAGGAAGAGCAAAAAGAAAAAAAACAGCTGCAAGTAAATTTATATACAGTATTTGAAAAAGAATTTGGAAGACCACTTTCGCCGTTCGAATGTGAAACGTTAGGAATGTGGGAGGACCAAGATCAACATCATCCAAATTTAATTCAGGCAGCTCTTAGAGAAGCTGTAATGAGTGGGAAACTAAATTTCCGATATATTGATCGTATTTTATTTGAGTGGAAAAAGAATGGAATTAAAACGGTAGATCAGGCTCAAAATCAAGGTCAAAAATTTAGAGCGAATCAACAAAGAGCACAACAAATGACAAAACAAGAGACGAAATTTACTGGAAAAGTGCCTTTTTATAATTGGTTGGAGCAGTAATATAGGAGGAGAAATATGCTTAACAAAACGCAAATCCGTTATTGTTTAGACACAATGGCGGATATGTATCCAGAAGCGCATTGTGAATTGGTTCATGATAATCCATTTGAACTTGTAATCGCGGTGGCGTTATCTGCACAATGTACAGATGTACTTGTAAATAAAGTGACAAGAAATTTATTTCAAAAATATAAAACACCAGAAGATTATTTAAGTGTTTCTCTAGAAGAATTACAACAAGATATACGCTCTATCGGATTGTATAGAAATAAAGCAAAAAACATTCAAAAATTATGCCGAATGTTATTAGATGACTATAATGGGGAGGTACCGAGCGATCGAGATGAACTTACGAAATTACCCGGTGTAGGAAGGAAAACAGCGAATGTTGTAGTTTCCGTAGCGTTTGGGATTCCTGCAATTGCTGTCGATACACATGTGGAGCGAGTGAGTAAACGATTAGCGATTTGTAGATGGAAAGATTCTGTGTTAGAAGTAGAAAAAACGTTAATGAAGAAAGTACCGATGGATGAGTGGGGGGTTACGCATCATCGTATGATTTTCTTTGGACGTTATCATTGTAAAGCACAACGACCGCAATGTGAGGAGTGCAGACTGTTAGAAGTATGTCGTGAAGGAAAGAAGCGAATGAAGGTGAAATAAGGGATGGAGCGAGTTATAGAAATACCGAAAGAATTTCACTGCTTACCATTTTTTAAAGAAAGCGTAAATTCAATTGAGTATCATACAGACGATTCTTTTGAAGAAATAATACAAAATACTTACTTTATATTTGATATTGAAAGACAGTATGAGCCATGGAAGGAAATTGAAAACAGTATTCCAGCGATGTTGAATGTATGGAAAAATAAGCATGAAGACATTGCTATACTGTTTCGAAATAGAAATAAGCAAGAGGCTGAGGGGCCAATGATTCTTTTTGCAGCTCACTTGTTATCGGTTGTCTATTGGCTAAATGAGCAACCTGTTCATAGTTTGAATGAAATGCAAATAAATACGAATAAATTAAAAGTGCAACCTGTTAATTTTATGGAAAGATATTCATTCATAATAAAGAAACCGAGTAATTATCATTCTTATATTCAATTAGCGCAGTTGTATATCGAAATAGAAAAGCTATATGTAAAGAAAATGATAACAAAAAAGAAGTCCGCTTCTCGTTAAGAGAAACGGACTTCTTTTTTGTTTATTAGGACTCTGTTGTAATAACAGTACCGTCTGCGTGAGGTGTATCTCCTCCGGTATTTTGATGTTGCTGTTCTTGTTGTTTCTTAGCTTCTTCTTCAGCTTTTTTCTTGGCCTCTTCTTCAGCTTTCTTCTTAGCTTCTTCTTCAGCTTTTTTCTTAGCTTCTTCTTCAGCTTTTCTTCTAGCTTCCTCATCAGCTTTCTTTTGAGCTTCTTCTTGCTGTTTACGTTGTTGTTCTTGTTGCTGTTCTTGTTGTTTCTTAGCCTCTTCATCAGCTTTTTTCTTAGCTTCGTCTTGTTTTACTTTATCTTCATTAGCCTTTTTCTGGGCTTCCTCATCAGCTTTTTTCTTAGCTTCTTCATCGGCCTTTTTCTTAGCCTCTTCATCAGCTTTTTTCGCATCTGGAGTTCCGCCAGGCGCAGTGAAGGATGCACCAACTGCTGGGCTTGTTCCAGTGCCTTTTTTCGCTACTACAGAGAAGCTGTAAGTAACACCTGGTTTAATACCACCAAGAGTAGCTGTCGTACCACTTATTGATAGGCTACCACTTGAACCATCAGTTGCTTTATAGCTGGCTGCATATGCATCAACTTCTGCTGGTCCAGACCAGTTTAGTGTAACTGTGCTAGCGCCATCGAAAGTGACATTCAGACCACTAGGGGCATTTACTTTAATTTCTTTAATTGCATCTTTTTTCGCACCTTTTACGTATAACTCTCCGTTTATTTCTTGTACAGAAGAAGGACGTTCAAAGCGTGATTTATCTGTAGCGAATTTGCTCATCATTACTTGGAACATTTGCTGTGCAATTTTAGTATAACGATCACTAATGTAGTTTTCTGGACCGTTCTTTACGTAACCCGTCCATACAGCCATCGTATATTGTGGTGTATATCCAGCGAACCAGCTATCCCTGTTTGCATCAGCTGGAATGCCGTATTTCTTTAAATCTTTTGCATCAAAGTTTTGCGTTCCAGTTTTACCCGCTACGTCAACACCTGAAACATATGCTGTTGGTCCTGTACCACCAGAACCAGGTTTTACTACGTCACGAAGAACGTCAGTTACCATGTAAGCTGTATAGTCTTGCATAGCGCGTTGTTCTTTCGGTTTAAAGCTTTTCTTTTTCCCGTCCGGGAAGGTTACTTCTTTTACGAAGTGTGGTTTATTATAGTTACCACTATTACCAAAGGTTGCATATGCACCTGCTACTGCTAATGGAGAACTATCGTTACTACCAATTGCAGTAGATTCATGTACTCCATTTTCAAATGTCATGCCTAAACCTTCAGCAAACTCTTTTGATTTATTAAGCCCAACTGTTTGAGCTGTCTTTAAAGCCGGGATGTTTAATGACTTCTTCAATGCTTCACGAAGTGAAACGTCACCTTTAAAACTCCCTGTAGCATTTTTAATCTTTGTGCCATCAGAATAAGTATATTCAGAGTCATTTAATTGATGATAAGTAGACCACTGAAGATTCTCAATCGCTGGACCGTAGTCGAAAATTGGTTTCATTGTTGAACCAACTTGGCGTTTTAAATCAGTTGCCATATTATGACCTTTGAAAGTGGACTTATTTTCTTTACGTCCAGCACCAATTGCTCGAACTTCTCCAGATTGTGTATCCATAAATACGAATGATCCTTGGAATTGATCGTTTGGATACTTAATAAGATTGCCATCCATAATTTTTTCAGCATAATCTTGAGCATCTTGATCAAGTGTTGTATGAATCGTTAAACCATCTGAACCGATATTTACATCAGGATATTCTTTTTCAACTTCTTTTACAACTGCATCTAAAAATGCTTGATACTTCATCTCAGTTATTTCTGAAGACGGTTGAAGGCCCTCTGTTACTGGGATCTTAACTGCGTTATTCATTTCTTCTTTTGTTATATAACCATGTCGATTCATTAATGACAATACGACATTACGACGATTTGTTGCTCGTTCAACATTTTCCTTTTTTGTAGGATCATAAATGTTTGGACCTTGGGGTAAACCAGCGAGCATAGCAGCTTCATGTAATTGCAAGTCTTTTAAATCTTTACCATAATATTTTTGCGCTGCTGTCGCAATACCATATGAACGGTTACCTAAATTAATCTTATTTAAGTACATTTCTAAAATCTCATGTTTAGAGTATTGTTGCTCTAATTTATAAGATAAGTACCATTCTTGTACTTTTCTCTTAGCGGTTTTATCCATCGTTAGAAAATAGTTCTTAACGACTTGCTGTGTAATCGTACTACCACCTTGGGAACCGAAACCACCAGTGACATTTTCCATAACTGCTTTTGTAGTTCGTTTAAAGTCAATTCCATTATGATCATAGAAACGTGAATCCTCAGTTGCAAGGAATGCATTTTCAACTACTTTTGGAATTTGATCATAAGTAACATGTGTTCGTTTTTCAGCACCGTATTCATAGAAGAAATTTCCGTTTTTATCAAGAAACTTTGTTGATAAAGGATTAACAAGTTTGGATTTATCTAATTTTGGAGCGTCCTTAACCATAACAAAGAAAGCGGAAACGCCGGCTACAAGACCAACGATACCAAGAAGTAGACAACCTATAAGGAATTTCTTGAAAAAGGAGCCTTTTTTCTTTGTTTTTTCTTCTTTATTTGTTTTTTTCTCTTGATTTTTTACATGATTTCGTTCTGTACGAGAACGATAATTATCTGACATTATACTTTCTCCTACCTTTCATTCTCTCCCCCAAAAGTCGAAAAAAGAGCCTTAGTGATGACTCTATCACGAAAAATAAACCGTGTCTAGTACACGGATATAGTCAATCCGAGGGTGATAACCGCATGATAATAAGGATCCATGCTCTTCTATTTCTTCTTTCGTAATCGACTTGCGTCCACCTGTATTTTGACGATTCCAAAATGCAATAATATGTTTTGCATCTAATAAATAAAATTCATCAAAAAGTGTAAATTTAATAATGACAAATGCAATTCCATTATGAGCAACCACTTGCTTCATATGTTCTATTTGATGAAGGTGGAAGTTTTGAAGTGGGAAACTAGTTTTATTTTTTGTTTCCTTTGCTTCAAAATCGATGTATTTCCCTTTGTATACACCGTTGTAATCTGTCGTAGAAGGTTGTTTAAAATACGCTTCTTTTACCACTGCAGCACTTCGAGCGGGGTAATCTACTTTTACAATTTGAAGAGGTGTAGGCTTTTTATGTACACATGCAATATTATGGGTTAAGTAATATTGATTTGTTTCATTCAATTCCTCTTCAAGGGACATACCTCTATTGCTATAAGTATGTGTTTTTATAGGTGTTTTTTGAGGTTGTGAAGCTTGATTATACCTTTTTCCATTTGGGTAACGAATGGTCATAGTGTGTCCACTCCCAACTTGCTAAGAATTACTTACAAAGGTGATTATATCAAAAAATGAAAAAAGATGTGACCTTTTTGATGAAAGGTATGATGACTTATTTATGTTTACATGGAATGATTATATGAAAATTAAACAAAATCGAGAAAAAAATTTTTGTACAGAGAAAGAAAAAGCGATCATTCGCAATATTAAAAAGAAAACAGAAATAGCTAATGTGGACAATATTTCTCGGACACAATCTTATCACGAATATTATTTAAGAAATAGTGAAATCAGGTGGGCCTTTTTAGCGAGTATGGTTTCGAGAAATGCGGGATGGAATATGACTGATTTAGAAGGGAGATATTATGCCACTGTATTACCTGAAACGGTAAAAAAACATTTATTTCTTCTGTACGAACAAGCTAATTGGATTATTTTCTTAGATGCATTTCCTCAGCTATTATTGTATGAGGAAAGTAAGAAGAGACGGGCACCTCTCTTTCATTTGTTGCAATATTTCAGCGTATCAATTTTTATGGAAAAAGAATGGTTACTTTTCTGGGAAAGAAGAGATATGAATAGGCTTATGACAGCGCTTATTATAAATGAACAAAATAAAATTCAAAAACCAGTCATTGAGAACACATATTTTAAAAAACATGTATTCCATACTGCACTTTTTAAAGTACAAGAAAGATTTCATATTAGTGCAGTTATCTTCCCAACAATTGAAGGGAGGATGTATGGATTTTCGGTTTATCAATTTGAAACGTTACAACAGCGTATAGAACTAGGAAAAAAATTAGCATGGTTATTGTTTCATCCAATTTATAATGGTTCGTTTTATAAGTTTGCATTGCAAACTACACATACTGGGTCTAGAGAAGATTATGAAGTTTACGCACAGGAAACTCGAAAGTCTTATACGCCAACACTTAGAGATATTTATCCTGTTATTTTACATGAAGAAATAAAAATGAGAGATTGGTTTTGTGCAAATATGAAAATGAATGTGCTATTTGTACTTGAAGAACCTAAAGAGGAAGTTAATATAACAGAATGGTATAGAAGAAAGAGAGAACAAATCTATAGGCTATCTATCGTAAATCGTTTTGCTAAAAGGATGGATGAGTTCATGATATAATAAAAAAGAAGTCCCGTCTTCCATTTTGAAGACGGGACTTCTTAATTTGAAACAATCCTGCTATGCGTGCTACAACTTTAATTTCAAAACGTAATGCTAGTAGGAGATTAAGGATGATTTGAAATCTACCTGTTCGTAATAAAGTCTCGCTTTATGTAGCAGGGAAGTTTGGACCATCTAGCTTTGGATTGCCAGTCTCAGGTTTATTTTGTTGTTTGTTTTGGTTTTTCTTTTTTTCATTTTTGTTCTTTGCCATTGTAATACACCTCCTTTTTGTATTGTTACCATTTCTATAAATGACATACGAAATGATTTCTTTGACGAATAACAACTAGTTTTGTCATGTGGGCAGGAGTGGTGAATCATTCGGCGAAATTACATGACAAAGGAAAAGCAAAGAAGGAGGCGTTTTGTATATGGCGATGGTTCAGAAGGAAGATGTAATGAAAAAAATGGATCAAATGTTAAGTTCTCTCGATTTGCTGGAAATGAATATAGGGATTAGAATGAATCATGCATTAAAGGATGCGAGTGAAAAAATATGCAATAAGATAGAAATAACAGAAATGCATATTGAACATATGGAAAATAAATTAGTGCATCACGAAGAAAAAGGGAATTGGGTAAAGACATTTCAAAACGTCGTAGTGAGTGCATAATAAGGTGGGAAAGAAATGAAGAATGAAGCATTAATACAGTCTTCAGAAAAACTCATGCAGTATAATAATGAAGCGAATGTAAAAAAAAGAGAACTGATTGAATACGATTTTTATAAGGATATGAAACCGTTTGTAGATATGGTAGATGAGGAATTAGAGAAGTGGAAAGAATTAGCTTATACGTGGATTAAAGAAGAAAAGCCAAAGTATATACATGTACAGCAAATTGATCAAGTATACGATAATTTACAAACGAATGTGTTACAATGCTTTGTAAATAAAGGTAAAGGTAAACGATTCTTTGAAACACACCAAGCCGTTTCGTATACTTTGCAAAATATAGTTGAGCAATGTAAATAACAAGAGGGAGAACCCTCTTGTTATTTTTATGCTTCTGTCATTGTTGTAGGTTTTGTTGCACCGTTTATTTCTAATTCTTTTATTAATGTTCGATAATCTGAAATGCATATTTTTCCTTCGAGATACCAATGTCTCGCAAAGTCTAATAATTCATTTGCATTCTCTGTACAATACCCCTTTTTTTGAGAAAACGCTTGTTTTAAATCCCCTAATACCATGTTGATTCCTCCCCCATGAGAATCTTCTTCTTAATTATCATAGCATGGAAGGGTTTTCTTTTTTAATTTTTTAAAAATTTAAACTTCCGACAAAAATAGACAGATACTCCATCACACATATTATTTTATAGGTACATATTATATATGTAGAAACTTATGTAAAGGAGGAGAGAATGCATGTTTCAACAATCTAACGTATATCAGCAAACGAATCCATATGCACAGCAAAATATGTACCAATATAATACGGATACATATTTACGGTATAATATGTATCCTTTCGAGCCTTATTATGGAAATCAAAATTATTATCAACCGTTTGAAGTGTCATTTATGAATCAAGCTCAACAACAGCAGCAACCTTATGTAAATCAGGCCCAACAACCACAACAGCAACAACCTTATGTGAATCAAGCTCAACAATCACAAGCTCAGCAACCATACATGAATCAACAACAGCAGCAGCCTTATATGAATTCACAATATTATATGCCACCACAAGCGCCCTATGCTAATCAACAAGGGATGTTTTATCCACCAAAACAACCGTATCCGACACAGAGTAAACAAAAGCAACAACAGCCAAGTCAGTTTTCTAGTTTTGTTTCTCAATTTAAAACATCAGATGGTAACTATGATGTAAATAAAATGATGAACACAGCTGGCCAGATGATGAATGCGATGAATCAGGTGACAGGTATTGTAAAACAAGTTGGAGGCTTCTTTGGTAAGTAATGTTGAAGGGGTGTCTATGAAAGTATTGTATATGAAATAAAGGACTAGACAAATTTACTTGTAATAAATGGGTATATATAACAATCGGCTTTCTCTCTTTTCTCATACTGTAAAGTGTAATCAGATTTTTTTAACGAGAGAGGAGAGAAAAAACTATGCATCATTGTCATCCTTGTTTTGGAGGGCATAAGCCTGTAGGACCTATTTGTACAACTGCTCCTGTCGTTCATCCGACGAAACAATGCGTAACACACTCTTTTTCAACAACGGTGGTGCCACACATTTTCCCAACACATACAACACATGTACATCATCAACAAATTAAAAACCAAAACTTCTTCCCACAAACAAATTCAAATGTAAATGTTGTGGACCCAATCGACCCAGGATTCGGCGGTGGATGTGGACCGTGTGGCCATGGTCATCATCACCACGGTCATCAAATATCTCCATTTGGGCCAGGACCGAATGTATCACCGTTTGGACCAGGGCCAAATGTATCACCAGTAGGTCCAAATATCGGACCAAACGTTGGTGGAATATTTAAAAAGTAAATGATATGTTAGAACTAGCGAAATGCTAGTTCTTTTTTTGTAATTGGAGTGTTGATATGAAAGTTATTGCAGTAACAGGATATAAGCCATTTGAACTTGGAATATTTAAAAATGATCATCCAGGGGGGGAGTGTATAAAAAAGGCATTACACCGCAAATTAACCACTTTTGTAGAAGATGGTTTAGAGTGGGTTATAATAAGCGGCCAGTTAGGTGTAGAATTATGGGCTGCTGAAGTTGTTTTTGAAATTCAAGTAGAATATCCAGACTTAAAATTAGCGGTATTTACTCCGTTTTTAGAACAAGAAGAAAATTGGAAAGAAGATAATCGTGAATATTACGAATTTATTCTTTCTCAAGCAGACCATGTTGATAGTATCACGAAACGGAAGTATGAAAGCCCAGAACAATTTAAATTAAAAAATCAATTTTTTATTGAAAAAAGTGATGCGCTTTTAGCGGTATATGATGAAGAAAAACCAGGAAGTCCCAAATATATTGTAGAAGCAGCAAAGAAAAAAGGGGAAATAGAAAATTATCACAGTTATTTCATTCTTTTTTCTGATTTACAAGATATAATAGAAGAGGAACAGTGGAATAATGCAGAGTAATATGTAATATAGTACTCGTATATATGATTGACAAAAAGCATTGTTTCTGAAAAAATTTAGTTAATGAAAGTTTTGGTAAAAATTTGAGGTGAAGAAAATGATTTCGGATAAAATTAAATTAACAGCGAAAGATATTTTAGAAAAAGAATTTAAAACAGGTATGAGAGGTTATCAGCAAGAAGAAGTAGACAAGTTTCTTGATATGATCATTAAAGACTATGAAGCTTTCCACAAAGAGTTTGAGCAATTAAAGCAACAAAATGCTCGTTTAAAGCGTGAATTAGAGGAACAAAAACTAGCAGTAACGCAAGTTCCACAACAACCTGTACAAACACCAGTTGCACAACCGGTTTATAACAACACGAATACGGATATTTTAAAACGCTTATCTAACTTAGAAAAAGCTGTATTTGGAAGTAAGTTATACGAATGATGTAAGGTGGGAAAAGGTTTAAGCGTTTTACATAGAAAAAAACGTTGCAAAATCTTTTTGTTTCCACTATACTAATGGATGTCATAACGTTTGGGTAATCGCTGCAACGCCAACGTTGTAGAGGAAAGTCCATGCTCGCACGGCCTGAGATGGCTGTAGTGTTCGTGCCTAGCCAATTCATAAGCTAGGGTATTCTGGCTGTAAGGCTGGTTTAACGGCAGGGAAAAAACCTAAGTCCTTTCGGATATGGTTTGACTACCTTTAAAGTGCCACAGTGACGAAGTCCTTGAAGAAATGATAGGAGTGGAACGAGGTAAACCCCACGAGCGAGAAACCCAAATAATGGTAGGGGAATCTTTTCCAAGGAAATGAACGACGGGAAAGGACAGGTTTTATAACCTGTAGATAGATGATTGCCACCGGAGTACGAGGCGTGGGCCGTTTGTAGTACAAAGGAACAGAACATGGCTTACAGAACGTTATGAACCAACTATGAAATAACTCAGCTCTCCTTTGTTAGAGGAGGGCTTTTTATTTGTATGAAGTTATAAAGTATGAGTTAAAATGGTTAATGAGAAAAATTTTCGTAAAATGTAATGATTAATAGGACCAATTGCTATTAATTATTGTTTGAATATACATAAGAGGTGAATGCAAATGGGAAAAGTTACTTTAATTGCAACAGCGGCAATGGGTATTGAAGCGTTAGTTGCCCGAGAAGTTCGCGATCTTGGTTATGAATGTCAAGTAGAAAACAGCAAAGTAACATTTGAAGCAGATGAAAAGGCGATTTGTCGCACGAATTTATGGTTACGCACTGCGGACCGTGTAAAAATTAAAGTTGGCGAATTTAAAGCAACAACATTTGATGAGCTATTTGAAAAAACGAAAGCATTAAACTGGGGAGATTATATTCCAGAGAATGGCGAGTTCCCTGTTATCGGTAAATCTTTAAAATCTGAATTATTCAGTGTTTCGGATTGCCAACGTATCGTTAAAAAAGCTGTCGTTGAAAAATTAAAAACAACATATAAACGTACAACTTGGTTTGAAGAAGATGGTCCGTTATTCCGTATCGAGATTGCAATGCTCAAGGATATTGCAACATTAACAATTGATGCGAGTGGTGTTGGACTTCATAAACGTGGATACCGTATGGATCAAGGGGAAGCTCCGTTAAAAGAAACATTAGCTGCGTCTTTAATTAAATTAACAAACTGGAAGCCAGATCGTCCATTTGTTGATCCATTCTGTGGATCAGGTACAATTCCAATTGAAGCAGCATTAATTGGACAAAACATTGCACCAGGATTTAACCGTGGTTTCGCATCTGACGAGTGGGGCTGGGTAGGTAAACAAAACTGGCGTGAAGCTCGTCAAGAAGCTGAAGATTTAGCGAACTATGATCAACGATTACAAATCATTGGATCAGATATTGATCATCGTATGATTCGAGTTGCTCAAGATAACGCAGAAGAAGTGGGCTTAGGCGATTTAATTACATTTAAACAAATGCAAGTAAAAGATTTCACAACAAAAGAGGATTATGGCTACGTTGTAACGAATCCTCCATACGGAGAACGTTTAAGTGAAAAAGCACTCGTTGAACAACTGTATAAAGAAATGGGACAAGTATTCCGCCCGTTAGATACATGGTCAGCGTATGTATTAACAAGCTACGAAGCATTTGAGAAGTGTTACGGAAAAGATGCGTCGAAGAAGCGTAAACTGTTTAACGGATTTATCCGTACAGATTACTACCAATACTTCGGAAAACGTCCACCGCGTAATTCATAGTATAAAACTCCTCCAGCGCGCATATACTGGCTATTATGTAATGCGTAAAGGAGGAAGTGATATGGATAATTTCCAATTATCAATGATTCAAAAAGCTATTCACCGTACGTATGATGAGCTCGGAAAAGAAGTGGATAGTCAAGGTGCGATTGTAGATGAAATACAAAAAGCACAAGAAGAATATTTGTCAGCTCTTTCACATGAAACAGCGATTGATAAACGGTATTTAAAGTCATTAATATAGAAGAAAATTTTCCTTTTTCGAAAGGAAAATTTTTTTTCGTGAATTTCTATGTATTGCAACAGGGGAAAGCAAATGCATACATATGCGTAGCAGTTGCTATTATCTTTTTATAGAAAAACTTTTTGGTTGGAGGCTAAGGATGTTTACTGAGAAGAGATTACCATTTGAAGTAGGAAAACAAGATAATTTTTATGATAAGTTGAATGAGTGGATTGGAGATGTGTTTTACGACATCCTTCCGGAAAAAGGCTTTGAAGAGCGTGATGAACAAATTTTTATGGCGTTTCAGTTAGAACGCGCTTTCCAAGAAAAGAAAGTTATGTTCGCAGAAGCTGGTGTAGGAACAGGGAAAACAATTGTATATCTTCTATATGCAATTTGTTACGCGCGTTATACTGGGAAACCAGCTATTATTGCTTGTGCAGATGAAACGTTAATTGAGCAGCTTGTGAAAGAAGAAGGGGACATCGCTAAGTTATCTGAAGCATTAGGGCTATCTGTTGATGTAAGGCTTGCAAAATCAATGGATAATTATTTATGCTTACGTAAACTTGAAGATGTTATGAGTGGACGAGCTCCAGAAGTAATTGAAGACGTATATTATGAGTTACCACAGTTTGTATTCGATCATGGTACGATGCAAAACTTTACTCACTATGGTGACAGAAAAGAATTTCCACTTTTAAATGACGAAGAATGGTCAAAAGTAAATTGGGATTACTTCCAAGATTGCTTTACTTGTGATTCTCGTCATCGTTGTGGACAAACTCTTTCTCGTGAACATTATCGTAAAGCAGCAGATTTAATTATTTGTTCTCAAGATTTCTATATGGATCATATTTGGACGTACGATGCTCGTAAGCGTGAAGGACAAATTCCATTATTACCAGAAAGTAGCTGCGTTGTATTCGATGAAGGACATCTTGTAGAATATGCAGCTCAAAAAGCTTTAACATACCGTTTAAAGCAAACGATGATGGAGCAACTTTTAACGAGATTGCTACAAAACGATATTCGTGAGGAGTTTGCACATTTAGTAGAAGAAACAATTTGGCAAACAGAGCGATTCTTTGATGTGTTACAAGAAAACAAAAAAGAAATTGCCGGTTCTGATCGTTTAGAAATTACTGTGACAGAAAAAGTAACAGCTGAAGCGAAACGACTTTATGCAAAAATCGGTGAAGTTGGAGATGCATTAGTATTCGAAAGTGAAATGCATACAGTAAACACGTATGATTTAAATATTGTTGATGAGCATTTAGATGTATTAGAACATTCACTTCGTCTGTTCATGCACGAGAAAAATGTAATTACTTGGGGTGAAGAAGGTGATGGTGCCTTCACGTTAGTGATTATGCCGCGTGCAGTTGAAGAAGTATTACAAGAGAAAGTGTTCTCGAAGAAAATACCGTATATTTTCTCTTCTGCGACATTATCGAACAATGATTCATTCGCGTTTACAGCTAATAGCCTAGGGGTAAAAGATTACTTATCATTCTCAGTTGCTTCACCGTTTGATTACGAAGAGCAAATGGCAGTAAACTTACTATCGCATACGAAAGAAAATGAATGGGAAAGAAAGTGTCAATATACACTTGAAAATATACAAAAAACAAATGGACGTACGCTTGTATTATTCCGTACAACGCAAGAGCTTGCAGCGTTCAAAGAGTATGTAAGTAAGGAGCAAATGTCGGTTCCGTTCTTATATGAAGGAGATCAGGAAATTAGCCAGCTCGTTTCTCGTTTCCAAAATGAAGAAGAGACTGTACTTTGTGCGGTTCATTTATGGGAAGGTTTAGATATTCCTGGTTCATCATTATCACACGTTATTATTTGGTCATTACCATTCCCTCCAAACGATCCTGTGTTTGAAGCGAAACGTAAGCACGTAAATGATCCATTCTGGGATGTAGATGTACCATATATGATTTTACGACTTCGTCAAGGAATTGGGCGTTTAATTCGTACAAGTGAAGATAAAGGTGCTATATCAATCTTCTTATCTGATTCAGAAGATGAGAAAGTAGTTGCAGCTGTGAAAAATGTACTGCCAGTAGAAGGTAAAGAATTATAAGGAGAAAGCTTGGCGCTTGCCAAGCTTTTTTTTATATTATAAAAGGAATTTATGTTTCCGTGTCGAATTAAGTTTGAGGTAGAAAAAGGAGGCTTTTATACGATGACAGTTGCTACATATGAGGTAGAAAAACAATTTTTAACATACGTGAAGAAGATACAGAATTACGGAGAAGCATTAAGTTTAATGTTTTGGGATTTAAGAACAGGTGCACCAAAAAAAGGTGTAGATCAGCGTTCAGAAGTAATTGGTATGCTTTCGTCAGAAGTGTTTGTTATGTCGACTTCAGATGAGATGGGAAACTATTTAACAGAACTTGAAGCTTTAATACGTGAAGATAAACTTTCTGAAACGACAAAGAAAATGGTTGAAGAGTGTCGGAAAGAATATGATAGAAATAAAAAAATTCCACAAGCTGAATATGAGGCTTATGTGAAATTAGAAGCGAAAGCAGAGAGTGTGTGGGAAGAAGCTCGCGAAAAATCTGATTTCGAAATGTTTCGCCCATACTTAGAAAAAATTGTTGAATTTAAAAAGAAATTTATTACATATTGGGGTTATGAAACATATAAATACAATACATTATTAGACATGTATGAGCCAGGTATTACAGTAGAAGTTTTAGATCACGTATTTGGTCAACTTCGTGAGCGTATCGTGCCGCTTGTAAAAGAAATCTCTGAGTCTAAAAAAGGATTAAAAACAAGTGCTTTATCGGAACAGTTTTCAAAAGAAAAACAAAAGAACTTTACATTAGAACTATTAAAGCAATTGAATTATGACTTTGAAGCAGGTCGTCTTGATGAAACAGTACATCCTTTCGAAATTACATTAAATAGAGGGGATGTTCGTATTACGACACGCTATGATGAAAAAGATTTCCGTATGGCTGTATTTGGAACAATTCATGAATGTGGTCATGCAGTATATGAACAAAACATTGCAGAACAATTTGAAGGTACACCACTTTGCAGTGGTACATCTATGGGTATTCACGAATCACAATCATTATTCTTTGAGAACTTTATCGGCCGTAATAAATCATTCTGGAAGAAAAATTATGATTTATTAAAAGAGTATAGCGATGGTCAATTTGATGATATGTCAGTCGATGAGTTTTATGATGCAATTAACGAATCGAAGCCGTCATTCATTCGTATAGAAGCAGATGAGCTTACATACCCGCTTCATGTTATGGTGCGTTATGAATTAGAGAAAGAATTATTTGATGGTACATTACAAGTGAAGGACTTACCAGCAGCTTGGAATGATAAGATGGAAGCATATTTAGGAATTCGTCCGGAAAATGATGCGCAAGGTGTATTGCAAGATGTTCACTGGGCTGGTGGCTCATTTGGATACTTCCCATCTTATGCGCTTGGTTACATGTATGCAGCGCAATTTAAGCAAAGAATGTTAAAAGACATTCCGAACTTTGATGCATTATTAGAAGAAGGAAACGTAACACCGATTCGTGAATGGTTAACAGAACATATTCACCAATATGGTAAAACGAAAAAGCCGCTTGAAATTTTAGAAGATGTAACAGGTGAAGGCTTAAATGCAAACTACTTAGCCGATTATTTAGAAGCGAAATATAGAGCGATTTATGAGTTGTAAAAAAAGAGCTGCTTAATTGTGAACTGCACCCCAATTGTT